>JBBRJB010000536.1:0-2618 GCA_038220085.1 Burkholderiales bacterium | reverse complement strand
TCACGGGCGTCGATGAGATCGAGCGATTGAAGGGGCAATGCGCGGCGGGAAAAAATCCTCGGGATGCGAAGGTCCTGCTGGCCATGGAGATCGTCACCCGGTTCCACAGCGCCGCTGCCGCCTCCGCTGCCGAGGAGGACTTCAACCGGCGCGCGCGGGGCGGGATCCCTGACGAGATCCCGGCTGTGGAGCTGACCGGCGCCCCGCTGGCAATCGGCGCGCTGCTGAAGGCTGCGAACCTGGTGGCTTCGGGCGCGGAAGCGGCGCGCATGATCGAGCAGAACGGCGTGCGCATCGATGGCGCCACCGTCACCGATCGCAACCTGCGGCTTGCCGCGGGCACATTCGTCGCGCAGGTCGGCAAGCGCAAGTTCGCCCGCGTCACCCTGAGCTGAATCATGGCGCTCGACATCCTGCTCGTTCGCCACGGCGAAACCGAATGGAACAGCCTGCGCCGGATCCAGGGCCAGCTCGACATCCCGCTCAACGAGATCGGGCTGCGTCAGGCGCGTGCGATTGCCCGCCGCCTGGGCGCTTCCCCGGTCGCTGCGGTCTATACCAGCAACCTGCTGCGCGCCAGCCAGACGGCCGAGCCGATCGCCGCCGCCTGCGGCCGGGTCGCTCTGCCCGATCGCCGATTGCGCGAGCGGCATTTCGGCAGCCTGCAGGGCAGCTACTACGAGACATTGCAGCAAACGGACCCGGAGCGTCATCGGCGGATGCACTCGCGCGACCTCGCTTTCGACATGGACGGCGGAGAGACCCTGCCGGCGCTGCACGAACGGGTGTGCGAAGTCATGGCCGAAATCGCGGCCCGGCATCGGGAAGGGCCGGTTGTCGTGGTGGCGCACGGCGGCGTGCTGGATTGCTGCTACCGGCTTGCCAGCGGGCTGGCCCTGGATGCACCCCGCACCTACGGTCTTTTCAATGCCAGCCTGAACACCATCGCCTATGACAGCGACGGTTTCCGGCTGGTTTCCTGGGGCGACGTGACGCACCTGGGCGCGGCGGCCGATGAGATAGATACGCGTTTGTTAAACTGACCTGACCGCGCGTCCCCGAGGCCGCAGGAGTGCATTGAACATGTTCGAACGTTCCAAGACAGTGTCTGAAGTGGATCCGCAGGTGTGGCAGGCACTTCAGGACGAGAGCCGGCGCCAGGAGGCGCATATCGAGCTGATCGCGTCCAAGAACTACGCAAGCCCGGCGGTGATGCAGGCCCAGGGCAGCCAGTTGACCAACAAGTACGCCGAAGGTTATCCGGGCAAGCGCTACTACGGCGGTTGCGAGTTCGTCGATGTCGTCGAGCGGTTGGCTATCGAGCGTGTATGCCGTCTCTTCGGCGCGCACTCGGCCAATGTCCAGCCGAACTCCGGATCGCAGGCCAATCAGGCGGTCATGATGGCCATGGCCAAGCCGGGTGACACCATCCTCGGCATGTCCCTCGCAATGGGCGGTCACCTCACCCATGGTTCGCCCGTCAACATGTCCGGCAAGTGGTTCAATGTGGTGTCCTACGGACTCAACGAGGCCGAGGAAATCGACTACGACTCGATGGAGCGTCTCGCGCACGAGCACCGTCCGCGCATCATCATCGCCGGGGCTTCGGCCTATTCGCTCAGGATCGACTGGGCGCGGTTCGCCGAAGTCGCCAAGGCGGTCGGCGCGACGTTCATGGTCGACATGGCTCACTATGCCGGCCTGATCGCGGGGGGCGTCTATCCCAGCCCGATCGGGCATGCGGATGTCGTCACCTCGACGACCCACAAGAGCCTGCGCGGTCCGCGCGGGGGCTTCATCCTGACTACCGCGGACAACGAGAAGGCAATCAATTCCGCGATCTTTCCGGGTCTCCAGGGCGGGCCGCTCATGCATGTCATTGCGGCGAAGGCGGTTGCGTTCGAAGAAGCGCTGCAGCCGTCGTTCAAGACCTACCAGCAGCGTGTGCTGGCCAATGCCCAGGCCATGGCGGCCGCGCTGACCGACTGCGGCCTGCGCATCGTGTCCGGAAGGACCGAGTCGCACATGATGCTGGTGGACCTTCGCGCCAAGGGCATCACCGGCAAGGAGGCCGAGGCGGCGCTCGGCAAGGCACATATCACCGTCAACAAGAACGCGATCCCGAACGACCCGGAGAAGCCATTCGTGACCAGCGGGGTGCGGCTCGGTTCGCCGGCAATGACGACGCGGGGCTTCGGCACGCAGGAGTCGGCACTGGTTGCCCGGCTGATCGCCGAGGTGCTGGACAAGCCGTCGGACGATGACCATCTCGCCCGCATCAGGGAGCGTGTCAACCAGTTGACCGCGAAGTTCCCGGTTTACCGTTAGGAGGCTGCCGCGCGGCCATGCACTGCCCCTTCTGCAATCACGACGATACGCAGGTCATGGAAACCCGCGTCTCGGACACCGGCGATACGATCCGACGCCGGCGGCGGTGCGGCGCCTGCGATCGACGCTTCACCACCTACGAGCGGATTGAGCTTTCCATGCCGGTCGTGGTCAAGAGCGACGGCAGCCGTGTGGACTATGATCGCGCCAAGCTTGAGTTCTCGATGAGTCTTGCCTTGCGCAAGCGGCCGGTGAGCAAGGACGAGTTCGAGGGTGCACTCGACCACGTC
>JBBRJB010000535.1:0-2638 GCA_038220085.1 Burkholderiales bacterium | reverse complement strand
CACCATGACGGCACCGCCGGCTTGACGGGCGATCTCACCAGTCTCCAGCGTGACGCTGTGCTGTCCCCATTGAAAAGTCTTCTTGGCTATTTCGAACATATCTTGTTTTCCTCGCGTATGCGCAGAACAGAAATGCCCGCTAGAGGCGGGCATCTGGAATCAGGGGAGGCAGGTCACTTACGCAGTCCCAGGCGCTCGATCAGCGCCTTGTAGGATAGAGGACTTCGCCCCTTGAGGTAGTCCAGCAACTTGCGCCGACGGCTGACCATTCGCAGGAGACCGCGCCGGGAATGGTGATCCTTGGCGTGTTCCTTGAAGTGACTGGTCAGATCGTTGATTCGGGTGGTGAGCAGCGCCACTTGGACTTCCGGCGAACCGGTGTCGTTGGCGGCACGTTGATAATCGGCGACGACTTTCGCCTTGGCTTCCGCAGCTAGTGCCATGATGTCCCTTGAAAGTAGGGTTGAACTTGCGGCTGCGCCTGGCGAAGCGAGCCGTGCTTTGTTAAATATGTGAGAAGGAACCTTGGATTATAGCCCGGTGAACCACGGCATGCGACTCCCCCTCCCGCCGACAGCCCCTCAGTCCGCCGCTGCGGACGACAATGCCCTGGGTCCGGCCCGCTCCCCGAGTGCCGCCACGCCGATGCCCGCCAACAGCGTGGCGAAGGCCGCGAGCTGCATGGCCGACGGTATTTCGGCGAAAAGGAAGCTGGCCAGGATGGCGGATCCTACCGGCTCGCCCAGGATGGACAGCGCGACGAAGGTCGGGGACAGCCGGCGCAAAGACCAGTTGAAGGCGGTGTGGCCGACCAGTTGCGGGCCCAGCGCCAGGCCGGCCAGGGACCACCAGCCGACGCTGGAATAGCCCCATAGTTCGACCCCAGCGATGACGGCGGTGACCAGCAGGACACCTGCCGCAGCACCATAGACCAGGGTCACGTAGGCCAGCAGGCTCAGGCGCCAGGCCAGACTGCGCCCGGTCAGCAGATAGGCGCTCACGCCCAAGGCTCCCAGCAAGGCGAGTCCGTTGCCTAATACCGGCTGCCGGCTGGGGGCGTCGGCAACAGTCGCGGCATCGGCCATGCTCGGGGCGAGCGCCGGATCGAGATCGACGAGCACGATCATCAGGCAGCCGAGCAGGCTGATCGCGATCCCCAGGATGGTCAGCCGGGCCAGCTGCTCGCGGAAGATGAAGACAGTGGCGAGACCGACCCAGATCGGATTGGTCGTCACGAGCGCAGCGCTCGAGGCGACCGATGTGTACTCCAGCGACGTTATCCAGGTCACGAAATGGGCGGCTAGGAACGTTCCGGCCAGCACTGCTGTGAGCGCCAGTCGCGAGCTGACACCGCGCAGTTCGCGCCGGCGCGTAGCCAGCGCCAGCGGGAGCAGCACCAGGCTTGCCAGAATCATGCGCCAGGCTGCGATCGCGAGCGACGCCACACCTTCGTGCTGCGCATAGCGAACCAGGATGGAGGAAGAGCTGGCGGCTGTGACGCCTACCAGGAGCACCAGGAAAGGTACGGCGCGTGCCAGGTGACGTCCGCTCAGGTTTTGGGCAGCGTCACGCCCATCTGCCCCTGGTACTTGCCGCCCCGATCGCGGTAAGACGTCTCGCAGACCTCGTCGGACTCGAAGAACAGAACCTGCGCGCACCCCTCCCCGGCATAGATCTTGGCCGGCAAGGGCGTGGTGTTGGAGAACTCCAGCGTCACATAGCCCTCCCACTCCGGTTCGAACGGCGTCACGTTCACGATGATGCCGCAGCGGGCATATGTGGACTTGCCCAGGCAGATGGTCAGGACTGTGCGCGGGATCCGGAAATACTCCACAGTGCGGGCCAGCGCGAACGAATTCGGCGGAATGATGCAGACGTCGCCGTGGAAATCGACAAATGACTTCTCATCGAAGTTCTTCGGATCGACGATGGTGCTGTTGATGTTGGTGAAGATCTTGAACTCGTTGGCGCAACGGATGTCGTAGCCGTAACTCGACGTGCCGTACGACACGACGCGCCGACCGTCTACGACACGAACCTGCTCTGCCTCGAAGGGCTCGATCATGCCCTGGGTCTGCGCCATCCGGCGGATCCAGGTATCGGACTTGATGCTCATGAGTCTCTCAGATGATGCGGCTGGTCAGGTGTTCTGCACCACGATCGACGGGAACTTGAGCGACATGTCGCGCGACTTCTCTGCGATCTTGACGGCGACCTTGCGGGCGATCTGCCGGTAGAGCCCTGCCAGATCGCCATCCGGGTCGGCAACCACCGTGGGCCTGCCGGAGTCCGCTTGCTGGCGGATTCTGATGTCCAGCGGCAGTCCCCCGAGATAGTCGACGTCGTACTCCTTGGCCATCCTTTCACCACCACCGGCGCCGAAGATGTGCTCCGTATGGCCGCATTGCGAACAGGTATGAATGGCCATGTTTTCGACGATGCCCAGGATCGGTATTCCCACCTTCTCGAACATCTTCAAGCCCTTCCTGGCATCCAGCAGGGCGATGTCCTGGGGCGTGGTGACGATAACCGCACCGGTCACCGGGATCTTCTGCGACAGGGTGAGGTGGATGTCGCCAGTGCCGGGCGGCATGTCGACGATGAGGTAGTCAAGGTCGCGCCAGTTGGTCTCGCGCAG
>JBBRJB010000534.1:0-2644 GCA_038220085.1 Burkholderiales bacterium | reverse complement strand
GCTTCCGGCACGCGAGACTGCACGAGGGAGCTGAAGGTGACGGCTCCGATGCTGGTGGACAGCCCGTAGACGACCAGCGCGGCGGCGGCGAAGGGCAGTGCGGTCACGGCGGCCAGGACCAGGTCGACGACCCCTCTCACGGCGTAGGGGCCGAACACGAACAGCGGTCGGCGTGGGTCGGTGATGCGGCGCAGGAGCAGCAGCGGCCCGAGCGCGGCGCCGCCTCCGATGCAGGCGATGAGGATGCCGAAGCCTCCTACTCCGCCGAGCCGTTCCTGGGCGAGAACGACGAGGAGGGCGCTGGTGGCTCCGGCGGACAGAGCAGCGAGGAACTGCCCGGCGGCCAGCGCTTTGAGCAGGGGGATCTGGCCGAGCGCGGCCAATGCCTCACGAGCATGCGCGAACGAGCTGGTGACCGACACTGGCCTTGTTCGGGCCGGTTCCGACAGCCCGCGCAGGACGACCGCACTCAGGGCGAAGCTGACAGCGTTGACGGCGAAGGCCGGGCCGAAGCCGACGTTGACCGCGAGCAGCGCGGCGACGGGGGCGACGGCGATCTGCGCGGTGACCGCGGCCGTCCAGATGCCGCTGTTCGCCGCGACGAGTTCCTGATCCTCGACCACTGACGGCAGCAGCGACTGGGCAGCGGGGGAGAAGAAGACCTGGCCCGCAGACAAGCCGAACGCGACCGCGTAGGCGAGAGCTGCGCTGTCGTGCCAGATCGCGAGGGTCCCGGCGAGGGCCACCCGCACAAGATCGGCGGCGACCATGACCTTCACCCGCGGCAACCGGTCGACGATGCTGCCGGCCAGCGGCGCGAGCAACAGCACGGGGGCGATCTCGGCCAGGACCGCGCCAGAGACGCCGAGCCCGGAGCCGGTGAGAGCCACCAGCAGCAGCGCGAGCGTGGTGAACTGCGCCACGTCGCCGACCTGGCTGATGGTGCGGGCCAGCCAGAGACGGCGGTACGCCGGGTGCGCAAGCAAGCGGCGCACGCTCGGCTGTCGCTCAGCGGCTCCGGTCACCTGACCATCGTGCCGCCGACAGACCGGGAGCCGGATCCATGTGCATACTTCAGAGGCGGTCGAGGCTGTCCCGGCTCGTGCTCACGGCCGACGCCGAACGACGAGCCGGCCGAAGCCGACCAAGTTTGGGGTCAGGTGACCCGACCGGCCGCTGCGCGTCCGGCGGGGCGACGCCGTCCGCGATGATCCGAAAGAGTTCGCGGCCTCGTTCGGAAGGCGACCAGCTGTTTGCGAGGTGGCAGACCTTCTCACGTGCGCCGAGTACCTGTGCCTGCCGAGCGCACGCTAGTACCGGCTAGGTGGTGCTTGCACCCGCCCCGCGTTGAGCACTCCGCCTGGCGGGTGCGCTCAGCGGCGGAAGCAGATGTCGAATACCACGTACTCCGCCTCGAGCAGCTGGGGCAGCCGACCGCAGTAGTCGGACGCTCCGATCCAGGTACGTCATGCATCCGACGGCTCACCCCGACACCGCCGCCGCCGCCGCCGCCGCCGGCATCTGTCAGTCCCCGGCGCTACGGTCCGCCCATGACCGACCAGACGCTCCGCATCGGCACCGACGACGTCCGGCAAATCCCCACCCCGGACCTATCCAGCACCTTCACCCAACACGTCGAGAGCCCCCGCGGACTTCGGCACGCCGTCCCCGACGGCACCGACACCGCCCTCTGTGACCATCAGCCCCGGCACGTCTTTGACGGCACCAGCTGGCCCGGCATGCCCGGACGCGACGGCCGTCCCTGCCCCGCCTGCCTCACCGCCTCCACGACCTGAGCCCCCGCTGTGATCGACAAGCTCCCCGACGTCTGGACCAGACGCGACTACCCCGTGCTCCGCAAGGTCGTCCGCCAGCTCGACGCCGGCGAACGCACGGTCCGCATGCACGACGTCGCCGACCACCTCGGCATGACCGAGCAGGACGTCGAGAACGCCGGCATGGCCCTCGCCCGCCGCGGACTAGTTGAGGTCCGCGGCATGGACGCCTGGCGCGTCTTCGACTTCCTCGACGCCAGCGGAGAGGCGTACCTGCTCACCGGCCTCCACCCCTCCGCGGACGACCAGGTCAGCGCCTTCGTCGCCGCCCTCCGCCAAGCTGCCGACCTGATCGACGACCCCGATGAGAAGAGCCGACTTCGACGCCTCGCCGACGAAGCCCTCGGCCTGAGCCGCAGCGTCCTCGGCGGCGTGCTGACCGCCGTCGCGACCGGCGTTGTTGGACTAGGGGGCTGAAGCGTGACCGAAGAGGACGAGGACGAGGGCTGGCCGCGGCTGGGTGACGCCGCACCTGACATCGCCGGTGCCGCTGTTGGCGCGATGGTCCCGCACGTTCTAAGGGATGAGATCAGCGGCAGCGTCCTCGCCCCCTCGTGACCACCACCATCCGCGTCGGGCAGGCCCGCGAGCGCCTGTGGTGCGAACGCATGACCGCGGCCCTCACCTGGGTCCTGGTCGTGGGGGCGGGGCGAGGGTTCAGGTTCCGAGCGTGCTTAGCCGGTTGTGACCGGCCAGCAGGATCGGGGTCCAGGGCCAACCGCGAGGAAACCGTAGGAACTCGCGGCGTCCGGTTCGCACGATGCGTCCGGCGATGTTCAGCAGCCGAAGTCGCAGTCGCTTGGGCTCCC
>JBBRJB010000533.1:0-2652 GCA_038220085.1 Burkholderiales bacterium | reverse complement strand
TGTCTGATTGAGTTGGCCGCAGGCAATTCTTACCGGCATGATGAATTCCGAATCCAGGACGGGCAACGTTGATGCGGCGCATTATCGCATGCAGCTTGTCGAAGACTTGAGCAAGCTGCGCGAGGCCGACTGGCACCGGCTTCAGGCTGCCTCCCCTGGTGCCGGGCAGAATCCGTTCATGGATCTTCGCTTCTTCAAGGCGCTTGCGCAAAGCGGCAGCATTGGCGAGGCGAGTGGCTGGATACCACGCTTCGCCCTGCTGGAACGCAGCGGGCAACTGGTCGGCGCTGCGCCGCTGTTCGAAAAGCATCACTCCTACGGGGAGTATGTCTTCGATTGGGCCTGGGCTGATGCCTACCAGCGCAATCGGCTTGATTACTACCCGAAGGGCCTGGTCGCGGTGCCCTTCACGCCGGTTCCGGGCCCTCGCCTGCTCGCCGTCGACGACGAGGCCCGCTCCGCCCTCGCCGGCGCACTGGTCACGGCCGCGCAGCGATTAGAGTGGTCGTCGGTGCATGTCCTGTTTCCGGACGCAGCAGGGGCGGCGGCCCTGGCTTCGCAGTCGTTGCTGGAGCGCAAAGGCGTGCAGTTCCATTGGCAGAATCCGGGCTACCGCAACTTCGAAGAGTTTCTTGCCTGCCTGACGCAGCCCAAGCGAAAGAAGATCCAGGCGGAACGCCGCAAGGTGCGTGAGGCCGGCATCCGCATGCGCGCCGTTCCCGGCAGCGAGATCCGTGAGGCCGATTGGGACTTCTTCTACCGCTGCTACGCCATGACGTACACGCTGCATCACTCCACGCCTTACCTGGAGCGGGACTTCTTCAGCCTGATCGGCCAGTCGATGCCCGAGCACCTGGTGATGTTCCTGGCCGAACGGTCCGGCCGCGACGAGCCGCTGGCCGCGAGCCTGCTGTTCCACGACGCCGACGCCATCTACGGCCGGTACTGGGGTGCCCTGGAATACATCTCCTGCCTGCACTTCGAGGCCAGCTACTATGCGCCGATGGAGTGGGCGATCGCGCAGAAGCTCGCGCGCTTCGAAGGCGGCGCCCAGGGTGAGCACAAGATGGCTCGAGGCTTCCTGCCGGTGGCGACCAGCTCCTTTCACTGGCTCGCGCACCCCGCCTTCAACGACGCGATTGCGCGCTACCTGGAGCGCGAGAGCGGGGGCATCGAAAACTACCTGGACGAACTGCGCGAGCGCAATCCCCTGCGCCCGGCGCCGTGACTGGGAGCGTGAGGGTCAGAACATCGGCTTGGGCGCGGCCAGGTCGTATCGCTCGATCCCGGTCATGATTTCCCGGGAGGCCTCTTCCGGCCCGCCCCACCCGACTACCTTGACCCACTTGCCCGGCTCGAGATCCTTGTAATGCTCGAAAAAATGCTGGATCTGGGCCAGGCGCTCGGGGGCAAGATCGGTCGCCTTGCGCCAATGCTTGTAAATGGGCAGGACCCGGTCGATCGGCACGGCCAGGAGCTTCGAGTCGCCGCCGGCCTCATCGGTCATCTGCAACAGTCCAAGGGCACGGCATCGGATGACCGCACCGACCGTGACCGGAACCGGCGTCACCACCAGGACGTCGACCGGGTCGCCGTCATCGGCAATCGTCCGGGGGATGTAGCCGTAATTACAGGGATAGTGCATCGCCGTCATCATGAAGCGATCCACGAACAAGGCGCCGGTCTCTTTGTCGACCTCGTACTTGATGGGATCGGCATTCATCGGTATTTCGATGATGACGTTGAACTCCGTGGGCAGGTCATGGCCTGGCCCGACTCGATCTAGATTCATGCAATCATTATAGTGATCGAAGTTCAGGACCAGATAGCGCGACCCGCAGCGCAAGGGGACACAAATGAAACGCGAACAACGCCAGCATCAGCACTTCATCAACAACCGCTCCACCGCCCCGGCAGGCGGTGCGGCCATCGACGTGATCGATCCGTCCAGCGGCCTGAGCCTCGGTTCCCTGGCGCGCGGCAATGCCGCCGACATCGACCGCGCGGTCTCGGCGGCGCGGGCCGCATTCCATAAGTCCTGGCTCGCCACGCCCGCCGTCACTCGCAGCCGGATCCTGTTCCAGTGGTCGCGCCTGGTAACGGACCATGCCGAGGAACTGGCGTTGCTGGAATGCCTGGATACCGGCAAGCCGATGCGCCAGGCACGCGCGGATGCCACTGCACTAGCCCGGTATTTCGAGTTCTACGGCGGGGCGGCCGACAAGCTCCACGGCCAGACCATCCCCTACCTGGACGGCTACACCGTCCTGACCATCCGCGAACCGCATGGCGTGACCGGGCACATCGTGCCGTGGAACTACCCGATGCAGATTTTCGGGCGCTCGGTCGGCGCGGCGATCGCGGTTGGCAACGCTTGCGTCGTCAAGCCGGCGGAGGATGCCTGCCTGTCTCTGCTGCGCGTTGCGGAACTGGGCGCCGAAGCGGGCCTGCCGGAAGGCGTTCTGAACATCGTGACCGGTCTGGGGACTGAGGCCGGCGCGGCCCTCGCCGCGCATCCGGGTATCGACCATATCTCTTTCACCGGATCGACCGCGACCGGCACCCTGGTGGCGCAAGCGGCAGCGGCCCATCACTGCCCGGTCACGCTGGAGTTGGGCGGCAAGTCGCCGCAACTGGTATTTGCGGATGCCG
>JBBRJB010000532.1:0-2658 GCA_038220085.1 Burkholderiales bacterium | reverse complement strand
CCGGACGCTTTCGCCGCCTACGTCAAGACCGAAGTCACCCGCTGGGCCGACATCGTCGCCAAAGCCGGCGTGAAGCCGAACTGACCGCAACCGCCCACCCCCCAGGGACCCCAGGAGATATCCAGATGACCTTTTCCGTTCTCGCCAGATGCGAGCACACCGGCCAGTTCGGGATGGCGATCGCTACCCGGCCGATCGCGATCGGCGCCAAGTGCCCGTTCGTCCGACCTCACATCGGCGGCCTCATGGTGCAGGCAAACGGCGATCCGCGACTCGGGCCTTTAGGTCTCAAGCTGCTGGAGATGGGATATTCAGCACGCAAGGTGCTGCAGGAACTGGAAGCAAGCGACGGGTCGGATCACATCGAATGGCGCCAGATCATGGTGATCGACAAGGACGGCAACACTGCAGCCCGCACCGGCAGCCAGAACGAGGAATGGCGCGGGCACATTGTCAAACACAACGTGTGCATTGCCGGCAATCGGCTGTCCAACGATCGCGTCGCGCTGAAGATGCTGGATGGCTTCGAGCGGGCGGACGGTGAACTGGCGAACCGGCTTCTGGCGGCGATCGAGGCCGGTCAGGATGCCGGGGGCCAGATCGCGGGTCAATACTCGGCAGCGTTGCAGGTTCATCATGAGCGCAGCTATGCGCTGGTCGATCTGCGCGTGGACGAACACAACGAGCCGATCGGCGAGCTTCGTCGGCTTTACGGTCTCTACAAGCCGCTGATCCCCTACTACCTGCAACGACCCTCGAACCCATCGATGAAGCGCGACGACGACTGGCGCAAGGATCTGGGGATCAAGGGCGGGCCCCGTTAGGCTGGGACGGGCAGGGCCTCCCTGCGATGACGTTGAGTTGGGATGCGACCTACCCGGCGCCGGACTCGTCCGGCAAACGGTCGCGTCGCTTCAGTGTCAGCCGCAGGCCCACCGGCGACATCGTGAATGCCATTCTCTCCCGGGGCTCACCACCTTCCGGTGTCGACACACCCTGGATATCGAAGCTGGCGACCAGCATCGCCATCACCATCTTGATCTCCTGGAGCGCGAGATAGCGGCCAGGACAGATACGGGGGCCGGCGCCGAACGGCATGGCAACGCGCTTTGAAGAGCTGCCGGCCTGGGCGGCGGTCCGGTCCGACAGCCAGCGCTCAGGATTGAAGGCCGTGGCATCGGCGAACCGCTCTTCATCGACAGCCGCCGGGCGCAACAGGCAGATCACCAGCGTGCCCTTGGGCACGGTGATACCGGCGACCACCGTATCCCGAACTGCCTGGTGAGGAAGCGTCGGCACAACCGGCTTCAAGCGGAGGGTTTCATGCGCGCAGGCTTCAATGTAGTCGAGCGATGCGAGTTGATCGTAACGGCTGGGCAGCGGCTCCGACCCGAAGGCTGCCCTGACCGTCTCGGAAACGGCTTGCTGCGCGGAGGGATTCCGATGAAGCAGGTAGATCATCCAGGCGAGCGTGTTGGCGGTGGTGTCCTCACCGGCCAGCAGCATCGTGAGGACATTTCCGGCCAGATCCTTGTCGTCCAGTGAGCTCCCGTCCGCGTCCCTGGCGACGATCAATGCCTCGATCAGGTTGGCGGGTCGCTCGCGCAGATGGGGATCCCGGTCAAGCCGCCTGCGGGCCTGAAGAATGAAGTCCTGCACCGCCTGATGTATCGCCTCAAGGTGCCGAGCCAGTTGTCGGTCGGCGGGCAGGTTTAGATAGCGCCAGTACGGCACCGGCGCCAGAAGTCGCCGAAGCAATGCCGGGAAGATCTTGTCGAGGTGGGTCTGGATCACCTCGGTATCGCTGCCCAGGGTATCGATGTCCTGGCCGAAGGCAAGTCCAGCCGTCACGTCTACCGTGAAGCGCATCAAGTCCGGGAGCAGGTCGATCGACTCGCCGGAGGCGGAGGCCTGCTGCCAACGCCGCGCCAGCCGACCGGTGACCTTGGCCAGCGTCGGGAAGTAGGTCCTGATGTGCGCCGGGTCGAAGCTCGCCATTACCAGCGGCCGCTGGCGCCGCCACCTGTCGCCACGTGCAGTGAACAGGCCGTCGAACCCCATCTCCGCAGCGACTTCACATCCGCGGTCGGTACGCTGAAAGCCTTCCGGCCGGTCGCGCAGGATGGCCGAGACCGCCTCCGGCTGGGCGACGACAAGGAACTCGCGCTGCGCGATACGGAAGCGGAAGAAATCCCCGTACTGCCTCTGCCAGCCCTCGAGTTGCAGGTGAAGGCGTTCAGCCTCAATCTGGAGAAGATTGCCAACGAAGGGCAGGCCCGGCGGCCCCGGTAGATCCTCGACTCTCCGCAACCGGACTTCAGCCTGGGGGACTTCCGTGATTGCGGGCGGGGACATCATGCCTCCAATAGGGACCAAGGCAGAACGGTGGATGTCCGCCAATGCTACGTCGCCGCACCGCGCAGAAGCAAGAGAAGAAGGTCCGGCGACGCGGGTCTTGAGGCTGGTTCGTCAGCGCCCCACCTGCGCGAGTCCGAGCGCGCGAAACAGGAATGCCGCGATGACGTCTTCCAGCCCATTCGAACTACCGTCTCCCTGCACGACTTTGCAGTCCGACCGGTAAAAATGCGTCTGCCCCGGCGCGGTCCAACTCTCATGCGCGAGGCCAAGCCGGGCGAAGTGATCGCGCATTGCCGGCGC
>JBBRJB010000531.1:0-2660 GCA_038220085.1 Burkholderiales bacterium | reverse complement strand
ATGGCGTTGGTTCAGGTCATGGAGATGCGTTCCGTGATCGGTTTCCTGATGCTGTATCCCCTGATTCATCGGGCCGGCGGCTTGGCCACTGTCAGGACGTCGCGCCTGCTGCTGCACTGCTCGCGCAACATCGTCCACTACCTGGCTCAGTACGGCTGGCTGCTTGCGATCACCCTCATTCCGCTGGCTCAAGTGGTGTCCATCGAATTCACCATGCCGATCTGGACGGCGATCCTGGCGGTTTCCCTGCTCGGTGAGCGGATGACCGTGTGGAAGAACGCGGCGGTGGTGCTCGGCCTGGTGGGGGTCATCGTCATCGTGCGTCCCGGTTCGGCCGGGGTCAGCGTCGGCCAGCTGGTGGCGCTGGCTACGGCGGTGGGTTTCGGCATCTCCATCACAATGATCAAGTCTCTCACTCGAAGCGACAGTGTCCTGACCATCATGTTCTGGATGGTGGTGGTGCAGTCCACCGTCGGTCTATTGCCTGCGCTTTACGTCTGGGTGTGGCCCTCGGCGATCGGCTGGGCGTGGGTGGTCCTGATCGCTTTCTGCGGAACGTTCTCGCATTACTGCATGACGCGGGCATTGCGTCATGCCGACGCCACGGTCGTCGTACCGATGGACTTTCTGCGGGTGCCCCTGAGCGCCGTGGTCGGCTGGCTGGTGTATACCGAATCGGTCGACATGCTGACAGCGCTTGGCGCTGCATTGATCCTTGCAGGCAATCTGTTGAACCTGAAGGGGGCTGGCCGCTCGCCGCCTTCTCGCGCTGCTTACTCCCCCGGCTCAGTACGCCGGAGATAGGCAACCGGACCATCATCGCCTCCGGGGAGCTCCGGTTGCGGACTGTTCTTGCGGCGGCGCTCGATCGCGACCCCGACGGCCGCGACATCGTCGAATTTGCGCGGCTTGGCCAGCACTACCCGCACCCAATGAGCCCCGAATCTGTCGAGGAGCAGGTTTGCGATTGCCTCCGCGAGGGCCTCGAGCATCCGGGAATGGTGCGACGTCAGCAGCTTCTTCAACTCGGCATGGACTTCTCCGTAGTCCATGGTGTCAGAGATCTTGTCCGTCACGCAGGCTCGCAGACCTGGACGCCCGGCAACCACGTCGATGCGAACAGTCTGCGGAATGTTGACCTCATCCTTGTTGATCCCGACGACAGTTTCGCCTTCGAATCCTTCGATGAAGATCATGTCCATGGCGTCGCCGGTTGCCGGCGAGGCTGGGTCATCGGAAACTTGAACGGTTGGTTCGCGCAACAGCGAGTCAGCTGCCGGAAAGATACGGACACTTGCCATGAATACCTGCCTGCTCGCCTTCGTCGCTGCCGATGATCCGGGGATACGGGGATACGGGGATACGGGGATACGGGGATCCTAGTGTACTGGCCGCTCGGGGTCACGTCGTGGACGGGCACGCCGGCGAATGGTTTCAGCGATCATAGCGCCACGACCGCGCGGCATTCGGTACAGTTAGGCCAGCGACGAAGCGGGGCAGGGCGATGACCCCGCTCGCGCCAGGATTCCGAACGCGCCACGATTCGAACATTCGAACGACAACCAGGGGGATTGATTACATGGATTCTCGCAGCCGACGCGGGTCCGAGCCCACCTTGTTGCCGGCGTCGCGGCCGGCGTCGTGGGCGGCGTCGTGGGCGGGGGCGCCGGTTGCGACCTGCCTGCTGGCAGGGTCAGTCCTGAGGCAGGAGTCGCCGTCGCTGCGGGCGCAGCAGGAGGATGGTTCCGGTGAGGTGACTGAACTTCCGGCGGTTGTGGTGTCGGCCTCACGACGCGAACAGCGATCGTTCGACGCGCCGGCGGCAATCCAGTCGATTGGCCGCGACACGATCGAGGAAGCAGGACCCCAGGTCAACCTGTCGGAGTCAATCAACCGCATTCCGGGACTGACTGCGCGCAACCGGCAGAACTATGCACAGGATCTGCAGGTGTCTATCCGGGGTTTTGGTTCCCGCTCGACGTTCGGCATTCGCGGTGTGAGGCTCTTGATCGACGGCATCCCGGCAACAATGCCGGACGGGCAGGGCCAGGCCTCCACCATCAGCCTCGGTTCGGTTTCCCGCATCGAGGTGCTTCGTGGGCCGCTGGCCCAGCTTTACGGCAACGCGGCGGGCGGTGTGATCCAGGTATTCACCGGCGTGGGTGCCACGCCCGCGACAGCGGGTGCGGGGCTGGCGATCGGCTCCGATGGCACGCGGCGGATCGGACTGAACGCCAGCGGCCGCTGGAACGCCCCGAACGCCACGAACGCCATGAACGCCCCGGAACTGACCGGGGGCTCGAAAACCGGGACCGGTTTGGTCGCTGACTACTCCGATTTTCAGACCGACGGCTACCGGGACCATAGCGAGGCGCGACGGCGCCAGCTCAATGCCAAGCTCACGATCGATGCCACGGAGGACACCTCGGTCAGCATCGTTGCCAACGTGTTCGATCAACCGCTGTCGAAGGATCCGGTCGGGCTGACCCGCGCGCAGTCGCAAGCCAACCCTCGCCAGGTGGTGCCGATTGCAGTCACCCAGGATTCCCGCAAGGTGGTGTCGCAAAACCAGGCCGGGATCGTTGCCGAGCATCGAATCGACCGTGATCGTTCGGTCAGTGCACGGCTCTATGCGGGCCAGCGGGATCTGGACAATGCCT
>JBBRJB010000530.1:0-2663 GCA_038220085.1 Burkholderiales bacterium | reverse complement strand
TTCTTCATGACGTCTTTGACGGTGGCCATTCAGTACTCTCCTCTGAGTTACGGCAATTGGACGCGATGGTCGGCGACTGTAAGACGGTTGCAGGCAACTCGGCAAGCACAGATCAGCCTTTATTCAAGCACTCGATTGAAGCATACGCAAAAAATATGCCATTCGTGGCGGACCGGGCCGGTCGCCGGCACGGATAGAATCTGTCGAAGTCCACCCATCGTCCGCCCCAATATGGGGCGTAGAGATTCCCTGCTCCGCGCCAGACCCACCGCAAGCACTATGACGGTGCATTGACAGGGTCACGAGCCGCCGGCAGGAACATCGACTGCAGGTCGTTGAGAAAACGCAATCCCAGCGGGGTTGCGGCCAGCCTGGTCGGGTCGCTCGTCAGCAGGCCCTTGGCCATCGCCTTGGCAAGCATGGGTGCGATCCGCGCCAGGGACTCGCCGGTATGGGCCTCGTACATGGCTGCCGGCACACCCTCGGTCAGGCGCAAGGCGTTGAGCATGAACTCGAACGGCAGATCGCGCCGGGTCAGCGTCTGTTCGACTTCCACCGCGCTGCCGGCGGCCGCCGCTTCCACGTAGCGACGCGGATGGCGATAGCGGGTCTGGCGGAGGATGCGGTCGTGAAACGACAATTTTCCATGGGCGCCGGCGCCGATGCCAAGGTAGTCGCCGAATGTCCAGTAGTTGAGGTTGTGGCGGGCCCGATGGCCCGGCCTCGCATAAGCGGAGACCTCGTAATGGTCGAAGCCGGCTTCCGCCAGTCGCGCGTCGATCGCGTCCTGCATCGCCGCGGCCGCGTCTTCATCCGGCAGCGCCGGCGGGAACCGGGCGAACAGCGTATTGGGTTCCAGCGTCAGGTGATAGAGCGACAGATGCGGCGGCTCGAAGGCCAGGGCCTGTTCGAGGTCGTCGTGCAACTGCGCCAGGCCCTGCGCCGGCAGGGCGTACATCAGGTCGAGGTTGTAGGTCGGGAAGATCTCGCCTGCTGCCCGCGCCGCCGCGCGCGCTTGCGCCGCGTCATGGACCCGGCCGATCGCCGCCAGGCGGGCGTCGTCGAAACTCTGCACGCCCAGGGACAGGCGGGTCACCCCGGCGCTGCGAAACCCGCTGAAACGCTCGCGCTCGAAGGTTCCAGGATTGGCCTCCATCGTGACCTCGGCATCCGGGGCCACCCTCAGCCGGGCGCGCAGGCTGGACAGCAGACGATCGATGCCCTTCGGCGAGAACAAGCTCGGCGTCCCGCCGCCGATGAAGATGGTCTGAACGGACCGGCCCCACACCAGGGGCAAACTGGACTCCAGGTCGGACTCGAGAGCAGTCAGGTACCCGGCCTCGTCGGCGCCGCCGGCCGGCGCCTCGTGGGAGTTGAAATCGCAGTACGGGCACTTGCGGATGCACCAGGGCAGGTGGACATAGACACTCAGCGGCGGAAGCTGGCTCAGGCCCGATCCCTGGCGCAGCGAGACGACCGTATTCACCGACTCGCCGCCGGCGGCACCGGCGGTTGAGCCGCGAGCGCCGACAGCAGGGAAGCGATTGCGCGCCCGCGGTGGCTGATGCGGTTCTTCTGCGCGGGCTCCATCTCGGCGGCGGTGTGCGCCTGCCCTTCCGGCTGGAAATGCGCGTCGTAGCCGAAACCATGGCTGCCCCGCGGCTCGGCCACGAGCTTGCCGGCCCAGGCACCCTCGGCAATCAGGGGCCGCGGATCGTCCGCGTGGCGAAGCAGAACGATCACGCAGTAATAGAAGCAGCTGACCGGCTGCGGCAGCGACCCAGAGGCGAGGATCAGCTTGCGGTTGTTGGCGGCATCGACCTGCTGACGCGGCAGGCCCGGCGGCAGATCGGCGTATCGTGCCGAGCGCACGCCCGGCGCACCGCCCAGTCCCGGCACGCAGATACCGGAATCATCCGCCAGCGCCACCAGGCCGGTCTGCCTCGATGCATGGCGCGCCTTGGCCAGCGCGTTTTCAACGAAGGTGGAGAACGGCTCCTCCGCATCCTCGACGCCGAGTTCGGCCTGCAGGACGATCGACACCGACAGAGGCGCGAGCAGCGCCTGGAATTCGCGCGCCTTGCCGGGGTTGCCGGAGGCGAGTACCCAGCGCTTGTCGTCTTCCGCCGCCGGCACCGCCGCTGCGGTCGCCCCGGTTGAACCCGTCATATCGCGTCGCTCAGGCGAGCGCCTGGCGCTGCAGGACAGCGAGGCGCGCGATCCCCTGCGCCGCCACGTCGAGCATCCGGTCGGCCTGCGCGCGCGAGAACGGCCGGCCTTCGGCGGTGCCCTGCACCTCCACCAGGCCTTGCTCGTCGGTCATCACCACGTTCATGTCCGTGTCGCAGGTGGAGTCTTCGCCATAATCGAGGTCCAGCAGCACGTGGCCGCCGGCAACCAGTCCGACCGAAACCGCGGCGACCGATCCCCGCAGCGGATCCTCAGTGACGGCGCCGGTCTTCAGCAAGCCGTCGACCGCATCGCGCAACGCCACCCAGGCCCCGGTGATCGCCGCCGTGCGCGTGCCGCCGTCCGCCTGCAGGACATCACAATCAAGGTGAATCGTCCGTTCCCCGAGGGCCGGCATGGAGGTCACCGCACGCAGGCTGCGTCCGATCAGGCGCTGGATTTCCAGCGTCCGTCCACCCTGCTTGCCACGGGCC
>JBBRJB010000529.1:0-2665 GCA_038220085.1 Burkholderiales bacterium | reverse complement strand
CGCCGTATACGGCGCGCCCACCGGTGGGTGCGAGGCTACCGACGCCGGGCTTGGGCAGCTTCAGTCCCACCAGCACTTCGGCGAGGCCGACGGCGCAGGCCACGCCGTCGAGCAGCGGCACCGGCACTCCCGGCTGCAGGTGCGGCGCCATCTCCGCCATTGCTGCACCGGCCAGCACCACCACCTCCGCACCCTGAGCGACCAGCCGCAGCGCGCCGGCCCGCACTTCGGCACGGACCCGCTCCGGTTCAAGGCAGGTCTGCTGCGGCGTCACGTCCACCGTTTCGACGCCGGCGAGGCGGCTGCCGAAACCGTGGGCCTCGACCAGCTCGCGATATACCGGCCCCAGCCGTGCGCCGTAGGTCAGGACCCCCAGGCGGGTACCGAGCATGGCGCCGGTCAGCAAGGCGGCCTCGGACATGCCCACCACCGGCTGGTCCAGCAACTCGCGACAGGCCAGCAACCCCGTGTCGAGCGAGACCGCGAGCACGACCGCATCGACGCCGTCGCCATGCTGTGCGACGAGTTCCAGGACGCCATGCGCGGCCAGTGCGTTCTCGGCCCGCGAGCCGATCACCTGCGGGCCGAAGGTGCCGGTTACCGCCACGATCTCGGTACCGGGCCGCGCGGCGGACCGAGCCACGCGGCACACCGCGTCCGTGACCGCCTGGGTCATGTTCGGGTTGACCAGCAACAGCTTCATGGGGCAGGCACCTGCTGCATGAAATGGCGGGCGATCTGCTCACGGGTCGCGAACCAGACACCGCTGTGGGAAGCGACATGCCGGATCAGGGACTGCAGGCCGCCGATCCGGCCCGGGCGGCCGATGATGCGGGTATGCAGGCCGACCGACATCATCCGCGGCTCGTGCAGGGACTCCCGCAGCAGGCAATCGAAGGCGTCGGCCGCGTAGTCGGCAAAGTCGCTGCCGCGCACGTAAGTGAAGGAGTCGAAGAAGCGCATGTCGTTGGTATCGAAGGCATACGGCAGCACCAGATGCGGCCGAAGACCCGCCCCGGTCGGCACCGTCACCCAATAGGGCAGGTCGTCATTGTAGGCATCGCTGTCGTAGAGGAAACCGCCGTGTTCGACCAGCAGTCGGCGGGTGTTGACCGAAGCCGACGACTTCGTGTGCCAGCCGACCGGCGCGCGGCCGTGCAGGCGCGCGATCGACTGCGCGCTGCGCGCGATCACCGCACGCTCGGTGGCCTCGTCCATGCCGGCATGCGATTCCCAGCGCCATCCATGGCAGCAGACCTCGAATCCCCGCGTCGCCGCGTCCTGGGCGATCCACGGGGTGGCCTCGAGCGCACGGGCGCATGCGTTCAGAGTCAGCGGCAGACCGGCGTCCGTGAGCGCACGGGTAATTCGGCGATAACCGACCCGGGCGCCGTATTCGAACTGACTTTCCATGCACAGGTCGGGCGCTCCGATCACCTCGTGGTTGACCTCGTGACGGGACTCGTTGCGTGAGTCGCCGGCGCTCAGCGCCAGTTCGGCGCCCTCTTCCACGTTGAGCACGAAGGACACCGCAAGCCCGGCGCCGCCGGTCCAGCGAAGGTCCGGATACTGCCCGCGATAACCGGAGAAGTCCCGAGGCGTCATCGTGCGCGTTTTCTAGCGCTGACCGATGCGCACTTCGCCGAAGATCGGCGGATGCTCCGGCGGCAGGCAGCGCAGCAGCGGCGAAGGCACCTCCACCGTGCCGCCCAACTCCGCCGCTGCGCGCCACGGCCAGCGCGGGTCGAAAAGAAAGGCACGGGCCAGCGCCACCATGTCGGCCCGTCCCTGCGCGACGATGTCCTCGGCCTGCCGCGGCTCGGTTATCAGCCCGACCGAGACCACCGGTATCCCGACGACACGCTTGACCTGTTCGGCAAAGCCCACCTGGTAGCCCGCTGCGAGCGGGATCTTCTGCAGGTGCGAAAGCCCGCCTGATGAAATGTCCAGGAAGGCGCAGCCTTCAGCCTCCAGGCGACGGCTCATCTCGAGGGTCTGCTCGAGGTCCCAGCCGCCATCGGTCCAGTCGCTTGCGGACAACCGCACGCCCACCGCCATCTTCGGGCCGGCCGCCGCAAGCACCGCGCGCAGGACCGCCAGCGGCAGCCGGACGCGGTTGTCCAACGATCCGCCATAGTCGTCGCGGCGATGATTGGACAACGGCGACAGGAACTGATGCAGCAGGTATCCGTGCGCCATGTGCAGTTCGATGGCGTCGAAGCCGATGTCGCGCGCCCGCGTAGCGGCGAGTGCGAAGTCGTCGACCACCTGGCGGATGCCATCGGGCGTCAGCTCGCGGGGTTCGGGCTCTCCGGGTCGCTGCGCCAGCGGCGATGGCGCAGCGGGCTGCCAGCCACCATCGGCCTCGGACATCAGCGCACCGCCCTCCCACGGCCTGCGGCTGGACGCCTTGCGCCCGGCATGCGACAACTGCAAGACGAGCGGGATCCCGGATACCGCCCGCAGTGACTCCACCAGCTGCTGCAAGGCCGCCTGCTGACGGTCACCGTACAGGCCCAGGCAGCCGGGGGTGATTCGTCCATCCCGGCTGACGGCGGTCGCTTCCAGGCACAGCAGGCCGGCACCGGAAATGGCGAGGCTTCCCAGGTGCACGGCATGCCAGTGGGCGGCCATGCCGTCCTCGGAACTGTACTGGCACATCGGC
>JBBRJB010000528.1:0-2668 GCA_038220085.1 Burkholderiales bacterium | reverse complement strand
TTCGGGCAGTTTCATGCTCCATGTGCCATACACCGGCGCCGGTCCGGCGATCGTCGGGCTGATCGGCGAGCAGGTCGACGCACTGGCCACCGGCCCCGCGACCATTGTCCAGCATGTGAAGTCCGGTCGGCTTCGCGCCCTGGCTCACTGGGGCGATGGCCGCCTTGCGGCTTTGCCGGAGGTGCCGAGCCTGAAGGAGCTGGGCTATCCGGTCAGTTTTTCGCAATGGGCAGGCGTGTTCGTGCCGGCAGGGACGCCGGGCGCGGTGGTCACGAAGCTGCGCGACGCCGCGCGGCAGGCGGCCACGGACGAGCGGCTGGTGAAAGCCATCGGCACGGCCGGTTCTCCGGTGCTCTACATGGATGCGCCGCAGTTCCTGAAATTCGTTGACGACGAGGCCCGGGTGATGAAGGGCGTGGTCGACCGGATCGGCAAGCAGTAGCGACCGGGCATGCAGTAGCGACCGGCCAGGCGGCCGCGAGCGCGCAGGCAGTCGCGAGGGCCCGTCCAGCGACGAGCCCGCCGCATCGGCTACTTGTTGGGGAGTGTGCCCTGTACGCCCTCGACATAGAAGTTCATCTTGGCCATCGCGGCGTCGTCCATGGTCTTGCCTGCCGCCAACTGCTCCTTGCCGGCGTTGTCCTTGATCGGGCCGGTGAACGGGTGCAGCTTGCCGCTGATGATGTCCTTGGTCTGCGAGGACACCATATCGGCCACGTCCTTCGGAACCGCAGGATTCAGCGGCGCCAGCTTGATCATGCCCTCCTTCATGCCACCCCAGACACTGGTCGGCTTCCAGGTTCCGGCGATCATCTGCTCCGCAACCTTGGTGTAGTAGTCCCCCCACTGATGCGTGGTGGCGGTCAGGTGAGCCTTGGGGCCGTACTTGGACATGTCCGAGTGGTAGCCGAAGGCATATACGCCCTTTTCCTCAGCCGCCTGCACGGTGGCGGTGGAATCCGTATGGTGGGTGACGATGTCCGCACCCTGCGAGATCAGGGTGTTGGCCGCCTCGCGCTCCCGACCCGGGTCGAACCAGGAATTGACCCAGACGACCTTTACCTCGGCCTTCGGGTTGACACTGCGCATGCCCAGCGTGAAGGCGTTGATGCCTTGCAGGACTTCCGGGATGGGGAATGCGCCCACATAGCCGGCCACATTGGTCTTGGTCATCTTGCCCGCGATGACGCCGTTCAGGTAACGGCCTTCATAAAAGCGCGCGTTGTAGATGCCGACATTCTTGTCCATCTTGTAGCCGGTGGCGTGCTCGAAAGCGACCTTCGGGAACTGCTTGGCCACCTTGATCGTTGGGTTCATGTAGCCGAACGAAGTGGTAAACACCAGTTGGCTGCCGGTGGATGCGAACTCACGGATCACCCGTTCGGAGTCTGCGCCCTCAGTCACGTTCTCCACCACCTTGCTGGTGACTTTCGCGCCCAGCGCTTTCTCCATCTCCTTGCGACCCTGGTCATGCTGGAAGGTCCAGCCCGCGTCGCCGATGGGACTGACGTAGACGAAGCCGATTTTCAACGGTTGCTGGGCGGTCGAGGGGCCGGTGACGGCCAGCGCACACGTTGCCGCCGCAAGGGCCGCAACGTGAGTGAGTCTGGTCAGGCGTCGCATGAAAGTTCTCCTGGAAGAGATGGTTGGAAATCAATCGGGCCGGTACGGCTGTCCGAGCGAGACCGGCGAGTTGAGGCGAATCGTCGAGATATTGCGTGAAATCAGCACCAGGACGACGATGGTAGCCAGGTACGGTAACGCGGAGAGAAGCTGCGACGGTACCTGCAGGCCGGCGCCTTGGGCGAAGAACTGCGCGATGGTAACGCCGCCGAAGAGATAGGCGCCGAACAGTACACGGGCCGGCCGCCAGGTAGCAAACACGACCAGAGCCAGGGCAATCCAGCCTCGACCGGCCACCATGCCTTCAACCCACATCGGTGTATAGAACTCGGCGAGATAGGCACCGCCCAGTCCGGCCATCGCACCGCCGAACAGCGTCGCGAGGTAGCGGATGGCGATCACCGGGTAGCCGATGGCGTGGGCCGAGTCCGGCGACTCTCCCACCGCGCGCAGGACCAGGCCGGCGCGGCTGCGAGAGAGGAACCAGCTGATTGCTGCAAACAATCCCCATGAACAGTAGACCAGCAGATGCTGCTGAAACAGCACCGGTCCGAGGACCGGGATATCGGACAGCAGCGGCACCGCCCAGACGCCCTGGCTGCCGAGGGAGACGCTTTCCAGCGGTTTGCCGACGAAGGCGGAGAAGCCGACTCCGAACAGTGTCAGCGCCAGTCCGGAAGCCACCTGGTTGGCCATCAGTTGCAGCGTCAGCACCGCAAAGATCAACGCCATCACAGTGCCCGCGGCCATGCCCGCCAGTATGCCGAGCCACGGGTTGCCAGTGGCGGCGGTCGCAGCAAAGCCGGCGACCGCACCGACCAGCATCATGCCTTCCACGCCAAGATTGAGCACACCGGATTTCTCGGTGATCAGTTCACCGAGCGCCGCGAAGACGATCGGCGTTCCGGCCGCCAGGGCCGCGGCGAGGATTGCGACCAGCGTCTGGCTCAAGCCGCAGCCTCCTCAAGCCGGGCCGCGGGCGCGACAGGTCTCGACGAACGCAGCCGGTAGTTGATGAAGACGTCGGATCCAAGCAGGAAGAACA
>JBBRJB010000527.1:0-2694 GCA_038220085.1 Burkholderiales bacterium | reverse complement strand
GGTCGCGCTGCCGATCAACTTCCGGCTCTCGGCCGACGAGATGGCCTACATCACCGGTCATGCGGGCGCGGCTCTGATGCTGGTCGACGAGGAACTCGTGCCGCTGGCCAGCGCGCAAACAATTCCGGTCGTCATCGTCGGGCCGGCGGCCCAGCTGGACAGCCGCAAGTTGTTCGGGGATCAACCGTTCGCTGGTAGTCCGGCGCCACGCCAGGGACACGACCTCTTCCGGTTGATGTACACCTCGGGTACCACCGATCGACCCAAGGGCGTAATCCACACCTACGACAACTTTCACGCCAAGAATATCGACCTGATCATCGCGCTCCAGTTGAGCGCCAGCGACCGGCTGTGCGTGGTGGGCCCGCTCTACCACGTCGGCGGGGCTGACCTTCCGGGGCTCGCGGTTCACACCATGGGCGGCACCCTGGTGCTGTTGCGCGACTACGATCCGGCTGCTGTGCTGCAGACGATCCAGCACGAGCGCATCTCCGGCATCTGGCTCGCGCCGGTCATGACCAATGGTCTGCTCTCGTTCCCGCATGCTTCGGATTTCGATGCGGGCAGCCTGCGGTGGTGTATCGGCGGGGGTGAGCGCACGCCGGAATCGCGCATCCGAGAGTTTGTCGCGGCCTTTCCGAATGCCCGCTACATCGACGCTTATGGCATGACCGAAACCGTTTCCGGCGACACGCTGATGGAGCCGGGATTCGAGTTGTCGAAGATCGGCTCGGTCGGCCCGCCGGTGGCGCATGTTCAGATCGATATACGCGACGATTCCGGCGCGTCTCTGCCGACGCGGGTGGAAGGCGAAATCTGCATGCGCGGCCCCAAGGTCAGCCCGGGTTACTGGAAGGACCCGGAGCGAACGGCGCTTGCACTGTGGCCGGACGGCTTTCTGCGTTCGGGCGATATCGGATTCCTCGATGAAGACGGTTTCCTGTACCTGACCGATCGCAGGAAGGACCTGATCATCTCCGGCGGCGAGAATGTGGCGTCGTCCGAAGTCGAGCGCGTGATCTACGAGCACCCCGCGGTGCTTGAAGCTGCCGTGATCGGCAGGCCCGACGCGCGCTGGGGCGAAGTGCCGGTGGCTGTCGTGGTCGTGCGTGAAGGCATGAGCCTCGATCTCGACGCGCTGGCTGCCCATTGCCGCCGGCACCTGGCCGGCTTCAAGTGCCCGAAAGATCTGATCCTCACCGACCAGTTGCCGCGCAACCCCTCCGGCAAAGTCCTCAAGCGCCTGCTGCGCGATCGGTTCGCGGCCAAGTGAGCAACCGTGCCAAGGCATCGGACAAGTCATCGGACGAGGCGATGATCAAGGGGCCCGATCCGTCGTCGGCGCCCAGGCGCGGCGCACGACAGGACCGGGCCCGGCAGACGTATCACAAGCTGATGGACGCAGCGGCCAAGGTGGTCGGCGACGAAGGCTATGCCGGCGCCTCGATTGCAAAGATCGTCGCCGAGGCCGGCATGGCCACCGGCACCTTCTACAATTATTTCAATGACCGTCAGGCACTGTTCGATAGCCTGCTGCCGCACGTTGGTCACGAGCTGGTCGACCATATTTCGCGTGCGCTTCGCGAACAGGGCAACGCCGTGGCCACCGGCCCGGAGCGCGAAGTAGCCCGCTTTCGCGCATTCTGCGACTACCTGTCCGACAATCCAGGCTTCTATCGGATCCTCTATGAAGCCGAGGTGTTCGCGCCGCGAGCGCATGCAGAACACATTCGCCGGCTGGTCGACGGCTATCGCCGCTCGCTGGGGCGATCGGCCGAGCGGCGCGAGTTGAAGGGCTATAGCCCGGAGGAGTTCGAGACCGTGGCCCTGCTGCTGCTGGGCGCGCGGTCCTATGTCGCGATGAAGTACATCCTGGGGGGCGACAAGACCAGTCGCGGCAAGCGCAGGCGTGGCAGGCCTGTGCCGGAGGCGGTCATCTCAGCCTACGGACGCCTGATCAGCGGTGGATTGCTGGGCAAGCCCGGCTGATGCAGGCGCGGTTGTGGGTGATTGTGGCTGGTCGTGGCTGGCTGTGGCCGGCTGCACAGCGGTGGTTACGGAAGCAGATGGAAGGCCGACAGCACATCGTCGAGCCGACTGGCCGGCAGTTGCTCGACAAAGCGTTCGATATGCGCGAAAGCGGCCTCGGGAACCTGCTGCTCCTTGCCGATGCGCCGCACCAGCGCGGACACCTGGGCGCGATCGTAGTTGTAGTCCTGCGCCGTCATTCGTTGTTCCAGCACCCGACGCTCTCCGTCGCGCGCCTGCGCTTCGATCACGCAACTGAGTACCGGCACCGCATCGTCCGAGACGAGTTCGATCCGCTCGACCAGGCCATTCACATCGGCATCGTCGTAAGTCGTCATCCGCGACATGTCCGGTACGCCGTGTCTCAGGGTAGTGGCGATGCAGAACGGAATGCTCATCAACGTGCCGGATATCGTCGCGAAGGGACCGCGCGCATCCATGCCGGCATAGCCGCATTCATAGGGATTCATGCGCACGACCACCGACTGCCAGTCGGCGTCGGGCCGCGCGCGACGCAACTCGAGCGCCGCCGTCACCGGCGTCTGGTTGAATGCGCACACCGGGTAGGGCTTGAAGGCGACACGATGGATGTTCCAACGCCTTCCGAGCCCGTCGGCGATGCCCGTCACGTCGCAACCGGCGCGGGCGAAGGAGGCAATCAGGCCG
>JBBRJB010000526.1:0-2702 GCA_038220085.1 Burkholderiales bacterium | reverse complement strand
AGAATCATGCTTTGAATCCCGCGCTTGGAGCCCCCCAAATGATCGCACTTCGCTTTGCTACCGCTTTCGCCGCAATCGCGTTGCTGAGCGCGTGTGGGGGCGATCCCGAACCGGCGGCGCCAACACCCCAGGCCGAAAGCAAGCCCGCGGCGGCAGCAGCACCGGCGACCCCGGCAGCTCCCGTCACACCCGCAGCGACTCCCGCCACGGCTGAAGGCCTTGCGCCGCTGTTCGGCAGTTGGGCCGGCCAATTAGCCGACTGCGGCACACTGGCAATCCAGGTTTCCGAGACGCGCTTTGAAGGCGCCGAGAACAGCTGCGATATCGCCGGCTTCTCCGACAATAGCGATGGCAGCTTCACCGCCAGCATGTCCTGCACCGGGGAAGGCGCAAAATCGGAAGAACGAGTCAAGATGCGGCCGCTGTTCGCGCCGACGGGTGAGGCCATTGGCCTGACCTATCTCGATCGCGACAACGCTGAGGCGACCGTGTTGCGCTGCAACCCTCCGGCCGCCCAGTAACAGTGTAAAGACCAAATTAACGGCTCGGTAGGAAACTCAGGCAATTCTGTCGGGAGTCTCTGCCGTGCTGGTTCGATCAATTGCGGGCATCGCTGCTATTGCGCTCGCCGTCACCCTGTCGGGCTGCGGGTCCATGGGCATGTTCGGGGTCAGGCACCTGTCTGAGCGGGAATGCCTGCAGCGGGCGATGTACTTCGAATCAAACCGGTCGAGCAACGAAGGCATGTTCGCCGTGGGCACCGTGGTGATGAACCGGGTCAGCAATCCGGCCTTCCCCAAAACTGTGTGTGGCGTGGTGGGGCAGAAGAACCAGTTCGCCCAGGGCGTGTTGTCGCGCCCGATGAAGGAAAAGACCAGCGCGATGCGCGCCGCTCAGGTCGCCGATCAGGTGCTGCGCGGCAGCCGCCACCCCGGCGTGCAGAACGCGAAATACTTTCATACCGCCGGGCTGCGCTTCCCCTACAACAACATGCACTATGTGCTCGAGGCCGGGGGCAACGAGTTCTACCAGAAATACTGACTGCGGGTACCTTCAGCGGGAAGCACCGCCGCCGGGGCCGGCCCTCGATTTATTCCTGCGGCTAACTTCCCGCTCTTGCGCAGGCTCCAACGAAATCCGAAACTGAAGCGGCGATATCGCGCACGGACATTTCACGTTCAAAGCGGTCCTCCGACTCGGCGTCTCCGACCAGCACCGACATGGCGGCCGGGCCGGAGGCCATGCCAATCGCAACATCGTTCGCCGAACCATCCATTCCCCCATACACCATATCCGAAGGGCCTTCCTCGAATATGCCATCGGTAATATGATAGATGCGACCATCTAGGTTCAGCGCGAACCGTACCGGTGGGGCCTTGGCCTCGTCCGAGAACCCATCGTCTGAGAGGATGGTAACTTCCTTATTGCCATCGGTGCCTCAGGAAAAAAACAAAAGGGTGCTGCCGTCGATGCTCGTTCCCACGAGTTCGTTACCGCCAACACCCCCGACAAGCTGCTTAACGACCCAGGGGACACCGGTCACCGACGGCGCGGTTGGCTGTGCCACTGCGGGGGGCGGCTGCGCGGATGGCAGCGCACCGCCAAAGCAACTGGCGCGCAGGCTCGCCATTGCCCCCGCGAGGCCGTTTAGGTCAATGGCGGGCCAACGCGTAGTGACTTCGTTCGAGTAGCTCTTGATCGTCACCGCCACCTCGGACTGGGCATTGCCGAGCCGCTCGAATATCGACTCCAGGTGGTCGCTGCCGGTGTAGATGACGCTCTGCATGCCGTCCTCGCGCAGAAGGTACTCACCGACGCTGCTCAGGTCCTGCCCGTCAATTTCGAGGTGAATTTGCAATCCCATGTCTCCCTCCTCGTAGGGAAAGGTCGACGGATTTTCCGACAGGAACACCAAAGCCGGTGTGCTAGGGCCGAGGCAGTAAGCTGCGAGGTAGCCGCCTCGATCGAGGTTGCCCAAGACGCTGGCTTGGGTGGTGCCAACCGGATTGCCGGGATAAGTCTGATAGGTCCAATTAGTGGCCGTAGAAACGGTCGGCGGCGCCACAGGGGGGCCGGGACAGGCTGCCAGAAACGACCTACCCGCCGCGCTGGAACCCTTCACATTGCCCGAATAAACATCATAAGCGTCCCCGCCAGGTCCGGTGATAGTGACAACCAGCTCCGACTGCGCCGCGATCAGATCTCTTACTAACCCATCAACGTGGGCGGTGCTGCGGTAGCTGAGGACGAAAAATCCACCGGACGCGAGATAGGTCGTAGCAGGCCCGGACCAAACTTGACCGTTGTCGGTCAGAAAGTTCAGATCGACCGTATCGCCCTCGGTCAGAGTGACGCCGACGGGATAGAGAAAATTTATCGAGCGACCCGTGGCGTTGCAGACAACTTGAATTTGCGCGCCGCGCTCGGTCTGACCGGCGAGGATGGTCCGCGCTCCCCCGTTCGGATCCGGCGTGTCGTAGGCAATCCATTCCGCGCGTGCCGGCGCGATAGCGCAGAGGATGCAAAGCAGCGGGGCAAACAGGATCGTTGCACGCATAACATGGACCTCAACCGAAGGGCTTAGCTCTTGTTGCAGGACTCAACGAACGTCGCCGCGGCCTGCCCCGCACCCGCAGCGGTCACAGACCAGTCACGCCGTGCTCCACTCGCTCGACTGACCACGGCAACATCAAGCGTGCCCA
>JBBRJB010000525.1:0-2724 GCA_038220085.1 Burkholderiales bacterium | reverse complement strand
CCGTTCGCAATCCTCGGCTACGCCTTCAAGAAGCTCGAATGCGAGCCGGCGCCGCTGCTGCTCGGATTCGTGCTGGGCAAGCTGATGGAGGAGTACCTGCGCCGGGCCCTGACCATCTCGCGCGGTGACGCCACGGTGTTCTTCACACGACCGCTGTCGCTGGTGCTGCTGCTCATCGCCGGCGTGCTGCTGGTGCTGGTGTTCAGCCCCAAGGTCGCCAGGAAACGCGAAGAGGCCTTCCAGGGCGACGACTGAGGCGGGCGGCCCCCACTCAGCTAGCCCGCAGGAAAACGCCGGTGAAGGTCGGCGACCTGCGGCTCGCTCAGGCAGCGGCACGGTTGGCCGCGCAGGAGGAGGAACAGGTGGGCGGTCGCCTCCAGTTCCTCCACCGCATCGGTGGCCGCGGACAAGGTGCTGCCGGCAACCACCGGACCGTGGTTGGCAAGCAGCAGCGCGTGATGGCGGCCGGCATAGCCGCGCACCGCTTCGGCCAGGTTGTGGTCTCCCGGCGGGTAGTACGGCACCAGTGGCAGCGTGCCGATGCGCATCACGTAATACGCGGTCAATGCCGGCAGCACGTTCTCCGGATCGACATCCGACATGACCGATGCCGCGACCGAATATACCGAGTGCAGGTGGACGACCGCCCCGGCCGACGGCCGCTGCTGGTACATCGCGCGATGCAGGACCGCCTCCTTGGAGGGCGGATCGCCTGCGAGGAGCTTGCCGTCGTCGTCCAGTCGTGAAATGCACGCCGGGTCCAGCGTGCCGAAGCTAGATCCGGTCGGGGTGACGAGCCAGCCATCATTCAGTCGCATGCTGATGTTGCCGGTGCTGCCGTGGGTGAGTCCGCGCTCGAACAGGGAACGGGCGGTGGCGGCGATCGCATCGCGCGCCCGGCTTTCGGAACTGCTCATCGGATTGCTCATCGATCACCCAGGGCGAGCGGGCGCCGGCCGATCCGCCGCCATTTGCTAGACTGCGCGGATGATAAAAGTAATCGCGTTCGATGTCTTCGGCACGGTCGTGGACTGGCACGGCTCGATCGCACGACACGTCGACGGACTGGGACTGGGTGTCGACGGCAGCGAGTTCGCCAGCGCCTGGCGCGCCGGCTATGCCCCGGCGATGGACAAGGTCCGCACCGGCAAGCTCGGTTGGACTCGCATCGACGATCTCCACCGGCAGATACTGGACGAGATCATCGACCGGTTCGGCCTGACGATGGACGAGCAGGCCAGGACAGAACTGAACCTGATCTGGCATCGGCTGGACCCCTGGCCCGACTCGGCGGCCGGATTGCGCCAGCTCAAGTCCGCGTACACCATCTGTACGCTGTCCAACGGCAACATCGGTCTGCTGACCGACATGGCCAAGCATGCCGGCCTGCCCTGGGACTGCATCCTGTCGGCCGAGATGTTTCGGCACTACAAGCCGGACCCGCAGACCTACCTGGGCGTTTGCGACGTGTTTGCCCTGCAGCCCTCGGAAATGCTGATGGCCGCGGCGCACAAGTCCGACTTGCTTGCCGCCCGGGCCTGCGGCTGCCGGACCGCCTATATCGAGCGACCGGACGAGTACGGAACCAGCGAGCAGGCCCGCCAACGCAAGGACCTCGCGCGCGAGCCGACTTTCGACTACCACGCCAGGGACATCCAGGATCTGGCCGCACAACTCACGGACAAGCGATGAGCACTTCCCAACACAGCGCCGGCAGCGCACCCCTGCAATTCGGCTGGGCCAACCGCTATCCCTCTGTCCGGACGCCCGTCTTCGCCCGCAACGTCGTATCGACGTCGCAGCCCCTGGCCGCGCAGGCCGGCCTCGCCACGCTGCGCCAAGGCGGCAATGCGGTCGACGCGGCGATCGCGGCCGCGGCGGTCATCGCCCTGGTCGAGCCGGTGTCCAACGGCCTCGGTTCGGACTGTTTCGCCATCGTCTGGGCCGATGGGAAGCTGCACGGCCTGAACGCCTCCGGCTGGTCGCCGGCCGCATGGGACCTTGCCTACTTCAAGAGAGTCGGCGACGGCACCATCCCCCAGCGCGGCTGGAACTCGGTGTCGGTGCCGGGCTGCGTGGCCGCCTGGGGGGCCCTGCACGACAAGTTCGGCAAGCTGCCCTTCGAACAACTGCTCGGCCCTGCGATCGAGTACGCCGAGCGCGGCTATGCGGTGGCCACCATCGTCCAGCGCAAGTGGCAGGCGCAGGTCGATATCCTGAAGAACCAGCCGGGCTTTCGTGAGCACTTCATGCCGCACGGCCGCGCGCCGCATGTCGGTGAGCGTTTCGTGCCGGAGGGCGCCGCCGCCACCTTGCGCCGGCTCGCGCAGTCCTGCGGCCGCGACTTCTACGAAGGCGAAACCGCTTCGAGGCTGGTTGCTCACAGCAAGGCCAATGGCGGCGCCTTGAGCGCGGCCGACCTCTCCGAGTACCGGCCCGAGTGGGTTGCCCCGATCGGCGTCGACTACCAGGGCTACACCGTCCACGAACTCCCGCCCAACGGGCAAGGCATCGCAGCGTTGATGGCGCTCGGCATCCTGCGCCATTTCGACGTCGCCGGCCTCGATCCGGACGGCGCAGAAAGCGTCCATCTTCAGATCGAAGCGATGAAGTGCGCCTTTGCGGACGTCTACCAGCACGTCGCCGATCCCGAGCACATGAAGGTCCGGCCCGCCGACCTGCTCGACGACGGCTACCTGCGCGAAAGGGCGGCCCTGATATCCA
>JBBRJB010000524.1:0-2734 GCA_038220085.1 Burkholderiales bacterium | reverse complement strand
TGCTGTGGCAGGTCGCGGCCGTCCAGTTGCAGGTCGATGTGCCAGCCCAGCGGTTCGATTGCGCACGCCGTGGCCTCGAGCGACTCCCAGGCCAGCGCCCCGCCGGCCAGCATCATGTAGCGCACGCCCCGGACGCCGAGCCGGTGCAGGCGCTCGAGTTCGTCCCTGGCGGTGGACGGCTGTATCACGACGATGCCGCGGGCCGCCGGGCCGAGCGCGGCCATCGCCTGCAGGGTGCAGCGATTGTCGAAGCCGTACGCCGTCGGCTGCACCACGACCGCGTGGGCCAGCCCCAGCACAGCCTGCACCTCGCGGTAGGCGGCGACCGGCGCGAGGGGCGGCTGCGCGGTGGCGGTGGGCGCGATCGGAAATCCCGGCTCGAAGACATGCATGTGGCAGTCCCAGGCATCGGGCGGAGGGGTCAGACGGGACGCGTTGGCTTGCAGGTTCATGGTTCAGAGATCGGTGCGGACCTTCCACAATTCCGGGAACAGGACCACGTCGAGCATCTTGCGCAAGTAGGAGACGCCGGCGGTTCCGCCGGTACCCGGCTTGAAGCCGATGATGCGCTCCACCGTGGTGACATGCCGGAACCGCCATTGCCGGAATGCGTCCTCCAGGTCGACGAACTCCTCGGCAAGCTGGTAGAGATCCCACTGGCTCTCCGGCCGGCGATAGATCTCAAGCCACGCCTGCGTCACCGATTCCGAGAATTCCCGCGGCTGGGCCCAGTCGCGCTCGACGTCGGCAGGATCGATCGCGAAGCCCTTGCGGGCCAGCAGCCGGATCGCCTCGTCGTAGAGGGAGCTGTCGTGCAACGCCTGCAGCACCGCCGCATGCAGGTCCGGTCGATGCGCGTGCGGCTTCAGCATTACCGCCTTCTTGTTGCCCAGGATGAACTCGATCTGGCGATACTGGTAGGACTGGAATCCCGACGAGGAGCCCAGGTACGGCCGCAGCGCCGAGTACTCTGACGGCGTCATGGTGGCCAGCACGTCCCACGCATGAACGAGCTGCTCCATGATCCTCGAGACCCGCGCCAGCATCTTGAACGCCGGCGGCAGGTCGTCGGCGCGGAGCCGGTCGCGTGCGGCGGCCAGTTCCTTCAGCATCAGCTTCATCCACAACTCGCTGGTCTGGTGCTGGATGATGAACAGCATCTCGTTGTGATCCGGCGAGCGCGGCTGCTGGGCGCCGAGGATCTGGTCCAGGTGCAGGTAGTCGCCGTAGGTCATCGCCTCGGTGTAATCCAGGCGCGCGCCTTCGAAGCCCTCGGCCGGAGGAGTCGGTTCGATCGTGCTCATGTCACGGCATGGCGCTGCAGGAAACGCGGCTGGTCCCATTCACGCGTCTGCAGCACCTCCGCGAGTTGCTCGGCAGCGTCCCAGGCATCGACCAGGCGCAGGTAGATCGGCGCGAAGCCGAATCGCAGGATCCCCGGCGCCCGGAAATCGCCGACCACGCCGCGCGCGATCAGCGCCTGCACGACCGCGTAGGCCTGGTCCCCGTTGTCCATCGAGAAGCTCACCTGGTTGCCGCGCAGCCTCGCCTCGCGGGGCGTCACGAGCGACAGGCCGAACTCCGCGCAGCTTTCCTCGACCAGGTCGATGAAGCACTGCGTCAGCATCGCGGCCTTGCGCTCGAGCGCCGCCAATCCGCCTTGTGCCTGGGTCGCGGCAAGGACGTCAAGCCCCTCGTCGAGTGCGCTGAGCGCAAGCACCGACGGCGTCCCGCACAGATAGCGCGACACGCCCGGCGCCGGCTGGTACTCCGGTTCGAAGTCGAAAGGGTGCGCGTGGCCCATCCAGCCGGATAAGGGCTGGGACAACCGATCCTGGTGCTCACGTGCGACGAACAGGAAGGCGGGCGCGCCGGGTCCACCGTTCAGGTACTTGTAGCCGCAGCCGACGGCGAAGTCCACGCGAGCGCCATTCAAGTCCACCGGAAAGGCACCCGCCGAATGCGCCAGGTCCCAGATGGTCAACGCGCCGGCCTCGTGCGCGCGCGCCGTCACGCGGGCCATGTCGAGGCGCGAGCCGAGGCGATAGTCGACCTGCGTCAGCAGCGTGACCGCCACGTCCGGGCCGACGGTATCGGACGCAAGGGCACTTTCGATCTCGTCGCGCTCGACCAGTGCCAGCTTGTAGCCCTGCCCCAGCGTCGCGACCAGGCCCTGGGCGATGTAGAGATCAGTCGGGAAGTTGCCGCGCTCGGACAGGATGGTGCGGCGATCGGGGCGCAGCCTCAACGCCGCGGCCAGGACCTTGAAGAGATTCACCGACGTCGAGTCCGCCGCCACCACTTCGTCGTCATGCGCACCGACCAGGCCGGCGATCTTGGCGCCGACACGCGCCGGCAGGTGGATCCACCCGGCGCTGTTCCAGCTGCCGATGAGACCATCGCCCCACTCGTCCGCAATCACCGCAGCAACCCTTGCCTGCGTTGACTCCGGCAGCGGGCCAAGCGAATTGCCGTCCAGATAGATCAGCCCCGCCGGAAGCCGGAAGCGGGCCCGATGCACGGCCAGCGGATCGGCCGCGTCGAGTGCCTCGCAGCGGGCACGGGTCCATTCGGTTGCACCGTCGCTGGTGGCGTCGGTGGCGTCGTCAGGTCTGTCGTCGGAGATGGCCGATGTGGTGGAATCCAAGCGCAATTGCTCCAATGCTGAAGAGGCAGTTTAGCCTCAAAGCACCGGACGGCAAATGCGCGGCCTCTCGTCTGTGAAGGCGGGCAG
>JBBRJB010000523.1:0-2753 GCA_038220085.1 Burkholderiales bacterium | reverse complement strand
GCAGTTTTTCGATGCAATCGCCCGGCACCGGCGCAACGCCTGGCGAGTCACCCTCCCCTGTGCCCTCGCCTCGCTGCTGCTGGCACTGATTCTCGCGATATTGCTGGCGCCCTTGCTGTATGGACTGCTGGGACTGGCGGTGGACGTGATCAACCTGGCGCTGCCGATGCCGGACCTGCTGGGGCATCTGGGCAGCATGGTGGGCGTCATGGTCGACTCGCTCGACAGCGACAGGCCGGCACCGGCCGGCGCCTGGTTGCGGCTGGCGCTTGTCGCTGCGGTACCGGGCGTGGTGCTGATGGCCGCCATCGTGTTCGCACTGCGCCGCGCGTTGATGCATTCCCCGCTGTTTCACCCGCTCAAGGCACCGGGGCGTCCTGCCCTGCCTTCGGATCTCAACGAACAGCGCTTCGCCAACACGGTTGCGGAGATGGCGGCTGCGGCTATGATACCCGCGCCGCGCGTGACCTTCGTCGACGGCGGCGCCAATGCATCGGCATTCGGACCTGACGAGTTTCACGCGACGGTGATGGCAGGGACCGGCCTGCTGCCCACCCTGAACCGGCAGCAGATGCAGAGTATTGCGGCTCATCTGGTTGCGTCGGTTGCGGATGGCGACATGAAGATCGGCATGCGGACCGCCATGACCCTGGGGCTGTTCACCCTGCCCGCGGTCGTTTCAACAGGCTGGGCCGACCGCGCCGGGTTCGCCGCCACCGTCCGCCTGCTCCATGCGATCCTGCTGCCGACGCCCGCCAGGCTGGAGCGGATCCTGCAGGCGCTCGACGACCCCTTCCGCGACCGTGGCAGCGCGCGGGACGCCACGAAGACAAGCCAGGGTGACAAACTGACGTGGCGGGAATGGGCCATGATGCCGCTGGTCGGCCCCGTGGTGATCAGCGGATTTCTCGGCGGGCTGGTGTCGACCATGATGCTCGCACCGGCAGTGGCGCTCGCCTGGCGCCACCGCAAGTTCATGGCCGACGCCAATGCAGTGGCGCTCACGCGGGACCCGGACGCATTGGTCGACGCGCTGGCCGCGATCAGTGCCGCGGGTGCAAGTACCCGACTGGCAGCCTGGGCCGGCCATCTCTGCGTCGTCAATCCGGGCACGAGGCACGACGCCTCGCTGCTGGGAGGATCCTACGTCTCCGTGTTCCCGCCGCTGCAGCGACGCGTCACGGCCCTCGTTCGCCTGGGGGCCGATCCGCAGCGCTTCACCAGCACTGCCTCCGGCGGGATGCCCTGGCCGCTCAAGGTGCTGTCCGCCGTCCTGTTCACGGTGATCGGGTCGCTGATGACCGTCGTCGTCGTGCTTCTGATCTGGATCTCGCTCGCCCTCTCGGGTTTGTTCACCCTGCTTCCGGTAGCGCTGCTGCACGCGCTTCTCCGATAGTCGCGGCGCGCGGTGCAGCGGATGTTAATCTCCGGAGCCCGACACGAGTCACGACCCCTTCATCCATGGCAATCCGCCAGATCCTCAGAATGGGCGATGCCCGCCTGCTGCGGCCGGCCGACCCGGTCGAGTCCTTCGGCACGCCCGAACTGGCGGCCCTGATCGACGACATGTTCGACACCATGGCCGACGCCGATGGCGCCGGGCTCGCCGCACCACAGATCGGGGTCGGACTGCGGATCGTGATCTTCGGCACTGGCGAGGCTATCGCCCGCTATCCGCAGGCGCCGCCGGTACCGCCCACCATCCTGCTCAATCCGGTACTCGAGCCGATCGGGACCGAGCAGGACGAGGATTGGGAAGGCTGCCTCAGCGTGCCCGGCATGCGCGGCCTGGTACCCCGCTACCGGCATCTTCGCTACCGTGGCCTGACGCCGGACGGTCGAACCATAGACCGCACAGTCGAGGGTTTTCACGCGCGGGTGGTCCAGCACGAGTGCGACCACCTCGACGGCATCCTCTATCCGACCCGGATACGTGACCTCCGTCGCTTCGGCTTCACCGACGTGCTGTTTCCGGACGGCCTCGCCGCGGCCCAGGCCGCCGCGACGAAGTAGGCCTCGTACCCACGAACGTTCCCGCCAGCACCGCCAACAGGCCGAGCGGGTGCCAGATGGTCAGCGGCTCACCGAGCAGTAGCACCGCGAAAGCGATGCCGAAGATCGGCACCCAGTAGAGGTAGAGCGCGGTGCGGGCCGCCCCGATCACGCCGATGGCGCGGTTCCAGATCAGGTTCCCCATGGCAGTGGCGATGGCGCCCGAGTACAGCACCCACAGCCAGGGTGTCCAGGCGGGAAAGAGTGTCTGCGCATCGAGCGACGTGGTCGGGCTGATCAGGGCGTGCAGCACCAGCATGGCCGCGCCCGAGGTGAAGATTGCCCAGCTCATGATCAATGCCTCGACCCGCTGCGCAAGCTTCTGGATCACGATGCCGCCGGCCGAGAACATGCAGACCGCGCCGACCATCATCAGGTCGCCCAGGCCGCCGCTGACCAGTTGCGCCTCGGGCCGACTCAGCGTGACCACGGCGACTCCGCCGAAGCCCAGCGCCACGCCCAGCGCGACCCGCAGCGTCAATCGTTCGCGATAGACCGCGGATGCCATCAGGACCGACACCAGCGGACTCAGCACCATGATCATCGCCGCATTGGCTGCGCTCGAGCGCAGCAGTCCCTCGGCGAGCAGGATCTGGTTCAGGTAGACCATCAGCGCGCCACAGGCGACGACGCTGCCCCACTGGCGCAGCGAGAGATCCGGCCATGGACAGCGACGCCACAACGCCAGCGCGGACAGCGCG
>JBBRJB010000522.1:0-2774 GCA_038220085.1 Burkholderiales bacterium | reverse complement strand
TGGGCGCGCCTCGGTGGTCGGCGTGAATTGCCAGCGTGACATAGGCATTGCCCGGTCCGGTGGATTGCTTCAATTGCATCCTGCGCCCGCCGTTCGACCTGGCGACGCGCTCCAGCTTGGCGATGGGCAGGAATCTGTGGCCGTCATTCAAGCCGAGATACTGAGTTAACACCGTGCCGTCGTGGGCCATCTCGGCAGCCAGCCGGCCGTCATTCCACAGGAAGAAGACGGTGGCTGCCACCCTCCCCGCGCCGTCATGGACCGTCTTGCGGACTCGCTGTCCGAGATGGTTGTAGTCATAGCTTGCGACCAGCCCACCATTCTGCGCGTCCTGGACTTCCCTGATCTGACCGGAAGCGGTGTACGCATAGCGGAAACGGTCGTCAAGAATTACGCGCCCCATGGCGTCCCTCTTCACCGACAGCTGATCACGGTGTCCGTCGGCCGAAGTCCGTGTGATGCCGGGCTGGGAACCGGGGCCAGCAGGTTCAGTCGCTGTCCGGAGGACGCCCCCGGGATCGTAGTCGAAGCGCTGAAAGCGCGTAGATGGAGCGCCTCCCTGTAACGGTAGACTTTGCGCTTCGATCGTGCGCACGCGCGGCCCCGTACCGTAGCCGTATCGCCAGTCGATGAAGAAGCCGCGAACGCCTTCCGATCTCAACCGGGACGTCCGGCCGGCGAGATCGAAGCGACGCGTCAGCAGAATGCCGTTGCCGTGGCGCAGACGGGCGAGGCCGTTGAAGGGATGAACCTCAATGTCCGCTGCAACGAAAGCGCCGGGGACAACCTCCTCGGCACGGCGCACCATCTCCGACGGCAGCCAGTGCCGCAGATGGGCCATGGTCGAAGTCCAGAATGAGCTGCGAAGCTTCAGTTGGCGGACGTCGCCAGCCGCTTCCGCACGATTCCGCACCAGTTGGACAGACTGACCGTCTACCAGGCCCAGGTCGGTGACGAGACCGGTGTGCGGGTCCCGCGCTGTGGAAAGGACCTTCGGCCCTCCCCCCATTCCCGCCAGCAGGATGCGGGTCTGCACGACCCGCCCGAGCGCATCACGGGAATAGCGGGTGTGCTGGGCCGGATCGTGAACGCTGACGAGTTGGCTGCCCTCATAGACATAGGCGACTATGGCAGTGCCGTCGGCGCGGCCGGATGAGAGCAGCCTTCCCGCTGCGTCATGGCGGTAGACGGTCTTGCCGCCTGCATCGACGATCTCCACGATCCGCCCTGCCTCGTCGTAGGCCAAGGATTGGCGGCCGTGATCCGGCAGCATTCTGAGCAGTACGCGGCCGAAGTCGTCCAGCACATCGGAACCGTCGCGATGGCGGCTTGCTGCCGGCAGTGTAATTTGCAGCAGCCGGTCCGGATCCGTGAAACCGATCGCTTGCCCGTTCGTGTCGTAGTGAAAGCGGAACTGACGACCGTCGGGAAGCAGCAGCGACTGCAACCGGCCGTCCGGATCGCGGTCGAAGTAGGTGGCCCGCAGGGGCTGCTCCGAGTCCGGCTCATGCAGTGCGGCGATTCTCACCTGGCCCTCGGCGTCGCGTGTCAATGCGCTTCGGTAGCCGCGCGAGTCACGCACGCCGGAAGCCCGGCCGGCCGCGTCATGGTCCCATTGGACTTCGCGCCCCGCCGGATCGACCGACCGGATCAACCGCCCCTGCGGGTCGTGCTCGCGGCGGATCAGCCGGCGAACAGCCGATCGGGGTATACGCTGCAGGCCGCGATCGAGCAACCAGCCCGTCGCCCTCAAGGAGATGAGGTTGCCGCGAAGGTCGTAGACGGTCTGTCGTTCCACTTCCCGGTAACCGTCAGTGTCTATGGTGACCTTCGGCCGTCCCGCTGGATCCTGCGATGAGAACCGCCGGACCGCGCCCCCGGGCGACACGATCGAGCGCAGATGCCCGTCGTGTTCGTCATAGGTGAAAAGGGTTACATCCGAATCGGTGGGGTTCCCGGCGGGGCCGTTCGGCAAGGGACCGTCGACCGAGACCAGCACCCGTTTACCGCCGATCGTCTCATGACGCATCTGTACCGTCCTGCTGATTGGCACAGGCGGCCCCGCACCTTGGTCCGGCAGGGCAGCGGGCGCGTAGCCGGTCTGCGTGATCGCGAGCAGATTGCCGCGTTCGTCGCGCTCGAAAAGCACTTTGGCTTCCATTCCAGCCACCACGCTCGGCCGGGCAACCAGGCTTGGCCAGTGGGCGTGCTGATCGGGATATTCGAGCCGGACGACGACGTTGCCCGGTTCCCTGCTGTCGCTGTCCCTGTCCGGCTGCCTCACCGCGGTGACCTGTGCCACCCTGCCGTACCGGTCCCGACGATATTCGACCCCGTCACCGCCGATTCGCCATTTCGCGATCAACTGACCCTGCGGGTCATACCGCATCCGGAAATTGCCGGGTCCGCACTCCGCGCAACCCGGGCCACGAATCTCCGTGACCCGCCACCTGCCGGCGATCTCGGCGGCCCTGTAGACGGTTCGCCCGCCCAATGCGTTGGTCAGGGTAGACACGCGCCCGCCATCCGATTGCTGATCGAAAAGCATGCGAAGCTCGCTGCCGTCGGGGCGCCGGTAGCCGACCGCCCGGCCGTGATGGTCGTATGTCCAACGTCCGATGATCTGCTCCGTTTTGCCCGGCGTGCCGATCGCAATCGCCGTGAACCGGGAGCGGTGACCGATGTCATCGTAGCGATAGCGCCGCATCACGCCGTCCGGCGCGAGCACCGAGTCAACCTGCCCGCCGGGATCGACGCGATAGCGCCACTGTCCC
>JBBRJB010000521.1:0-2784 GCA_038220085.1 Burkholderiales bacterium | reverse complement strand
CGCACTGGTGGTCACATTCGGTTCACCATGCTCATTGAACAGGCGCAGCGACAGTTCCAGGATCCGTTCGCGAGTGCGCTTGGGCGTCTTCCGGGCCATCGGCTAGCTTGACGTATCCTGCCCGTCCGCGGCTTTGACCCTTGCCGTCCGCTTTGCAGCCTGCTTGCGGCTGAGCCGGTCAGCTTCGGCCGCGATCGTCGGCGCGGCCTTCCTGGCTTTGGTGGGTCTGCCGGATTTCGCAGGGACCTTGGGATCGGTGGTCTTCACGGCTTTAGTGCCCCTGGTGCCCCTGGTGCCCCTGGCGCCCTTAGCGCCTTCCGTGCCTGGGCTGCCGCTGGCCGACTCATCGGCTCTCAGTTCCGTCGCCGTCGCCGCCTTCTGCGTTCCGGCCGCACGGCGGGTGTTGCCGGCCTTGCCGAGCGCGGCTACCTTCGAGTTGAGTTCGTTGAGCAGGTCGGTCAGTTCCCGGATGTCACGGCCGCTCGGCACTCCCAGCCGGGAGAGTGCGCGGGCCACCCGGTCTTCGAATACTTGTTCGAGCTTGTCCCACGAACCGGTTGCCTGGCGCGAGAATTCCCCGGCGGCTTTCGCGACCCTGCCGGTGACTTCACCGAGCCGGTTTTCGGCCACGGCCAGAGTCCGTCGCTGCAGGTCGGTGCCCTCGCGCACCAGCGACTCGAACATCTTCGTGCCCTCCAGTTGTGCTTTCGCAAAAGCACCGAGGCCGGCGAGCCAGATCTGGTGGGTCGACTCCCGGACCGCTTCGGCCATCTGCTTATCCGGCGCCTTCGGGTCGCTTTCCTGCTTCGGGTTGTCTTTCCTGGCCATGTCGCACTCTCCGGATTTATGGGGCTTCACGTGCGAGTCTAGCCGCGACCCGCCGAAGCAAGCGGTCGATGACCGCAAAGACCCGGGGCGACGTCGCCAGCGACATATGACCCTGGCGGCGCACGACGATCGAACGGCTGGCGCGAAGGCGCTGTTCGAGCGGGCGGCTGACGATATTGTCCTGCAGGCTGCTGATGGTCGTGATCCGGTCGCGCAGCGCGGTGTCGGCGGCCGGCCACCCCGCCTCGTATTCGTGGCGGACGAGCGAAACGATCCAGTCGGCACCGAAGCGCATCTGGCGGGCGTTCGTGCCCCGGCCAAGACAGGCGATGTGAGTGCCCCGGTGCGGGGTTCCGAGCGTGATCAGCGCCGCAAGCGAGGGATCCCGTCGCGTGCGACTGCAGTGGCGCAGGTACGCTCGGGCAACCAGTCCGCCCATGCTGTGGCCGATCAGCGCAACCCTCCCGGCGCCGGTGTCAGCTTTGACCTGGTCGATGACCTGCGCGATGAACGGCGCATAGTCGTCGATCGATCCATGGACCGGCACCAGGTTGACTGCGCGGACCGGGTAGCCGCGGCGACTGAACCAGCGCGCCGCAGGCAGCCAGAGTCCGCGGTTGCAGCCATAGCCGTGCACCAGGACGATCGGGGGCAGACCGGAAGGAACGATCGGGTCGGGCAGGTGAAACTGTGCGCGAAATGGCATCAGCCAGTAGAACTGCCTGATCGATACGCCGGCCTCACGGAAAAATGCGTAGAGCCAGTCCCGCTTCGGGCCGTGCCTGTGCCCGGGCAGCGCATGCTGGTTGTGATAGGAAACGACGAAGCCAATGCCCAGCACCGCCGTATGGGTGGCGAAAGGTGCGATCGCGGCGAAGCCGGCCGCTGCAACCGGCCCGAGTCCCAGGAGACGGCTGCCGATCAGCCAGTACAACGGCAATGCAAGACACTGCACTGCCGGCAGGAGGAGGGCATTGATCCGGCCTGCCGTGCAGCCCGGGTCGGAATTGGTGGTCATCGGCTTCTTCAGGTCGGTGCCAGTTTACCCGTCGGCGCGGTTAGGATAGGGGAATGAAAGACGCACAGACACGCTTGCGTTACTTCGCCGGTCAGGTGGCGAAGTTGCGCCAGGCCCCTGCGGTTTCGAAGTCATTCCTGGCCGCGGTGAAACAGTATCAGCGGGATCGCCTGGCCCGGACCCATGCGGACCTGCTGCAATCAGACAGGTACCGACTGGCGGCGCGCTTTTTCCTCGACGAGATCTACGGCACCAAGGATTTCAGTTCGCGCGACGCCGAACTGGCGCGCATGATCCCGACGATGTCCCGGCTTCTGCCGGCATCGGCACTGGCCGTCCTGGTGGACGCGGTCGAACTCGATGCGCTGTCCGAACAATTGGATTCGGCGGTGGCGGCCGCCTATCAGGCGGAGTGCGGATCCGACCAGGTCACTGCGCCGCCGTTGGCTGAGGAGCGCTATTTCCGGCTGTACCGGGCGGCCGGTCATGCGGATTCGCGTATCCGGCAGATCGAACTGATCGAGGACATCGGGAGGGAACTCGATCGGCTGCTCGGTAAACCCTTTCTCTACCGGATACTCAAGAGCATGGAAGGGCCGGCGCGGCTGGCCGGACTTGGCCAGATGCAGGCGTTCCTGCTGCGGGGGTTCGAGGCGTTCCGGGCCATGGGGGGAGCGGACCACTTCATCCCGACGATCGTGTCGCGGGAGCGGGCACTGATGGAGCAGATTCTCGCCGGCGGGGCTTCAGCCGACGGTGTCGTGCCGACCGACCCGGCCCAGCCGGCGCCCGCCCCCGAGTAGTGGGCTAGTGGGCGTGGGGGCTAGCAGGCGGGCAGGCGCTCGTCGACAGCGCACGAAAATAGGTTATCATTTCGGGTTCCTTGCCACACGGCTGTATTTCAGGTCCGGGAATCCCGAGAGGGCCGAGAGGGCCGA
>JBBRJB010000520.1:0-2788 GCA_038220085.1 Burkholderiales bacterium | reverse complement strand
GCCTACATCGAAACGCTGCGCGCCGCGGAACCCGCGTTCGCCCGCTGGCTCGAGCGCAATGTCCGCGAGCACCGGGTGCCGGGCTATACGAGTGTCACGTTGTCGCTGAAGAAGACCGGGGTGCCGCCGGGGGACGCCTCTTCGCGGCAGATGTACGCCATCGCCGACCTGGCAGACCAGCACAGCTTCGGCGAACTGCGAGTCACCCATGAACAGAACCTGGTGTTCGCCGATGTCGAGATCGGCAGCCTGCACGCCCTGTGGCAGTCTCTGAAGGCACTGGGTCTGGCCACGCCCAACATCGGCCTTCTCACCAACATCATTGCCTGCCCAGGCGGCGATTTCTGCTCGCTGGCCAATGCGGTATCGATACCGGTGGCGGATGCGATCTCGCACCGCTTCGACGATCTCGACTACCTGTACGACATCGGCGAGATCGACGTCAACATCTCGGGCTGCATCAACGCCTGCGGGCACCATCACGTGGGGCACATCGGCATCCTCGGCGTCGACAAAGCCGGCGAGGAGTGGTACCAGATCACGGTCGGCGGGCGGCAGGGTAAGGGTGCACGGATCGGCAAAATCATCGGCCGCTCGGTCGCGCGCGACGAAGTCCCGGACGTGGTCAGCCGCCTGATCGAGGTCTATCTCGAACAACGGGACGAGTCGCACGAGCGCTTCATCGACGTGGTCGATCGGCTGGGACTCGAACCATTCAAGGAGCGCGTCTATGCCCATCTTGATTGACCGCGCCGGTCCGCTCAGGGATGCCTGGACCTGGCTGGGCCCCGACGCTGCACCTGCCGTACAGCGCGGCGCCCATCTGATCGTCTCGCCGGAGCAATGGAAATCCCATGGCGATGCCCTGCTGGCGGCTGGCGCCAGGATCGGAATCTGTCTCGAACCGGACGACGAACCGGCGGAGATCGCCGGCGTGCTCGACAAGCTCGCGCTCGTGGCCGTCCGGTTTCCGGCATTCACCGATGGCCGGGGCTACTCCATCGCACGGCTGTTGCGCCAACGTCATGGCTGGCTGGGCGAACTGCGCGCTGTCGGCGACATACTTCGCGACCAGATGCACTTCCTCGCGCGCTGCGGCTTCAGCAGCTTCGATCTGAAGGACGGCGAGTCGGTGGCAGACGCGTTGGCCGCCTTCGATGACTTCACGGAAAGCTATCAATCGGCGGCCGACCACGGCCCGCTTTTCCGGCGCCGCGAGCGTGCCCCCCTGGCGGCGCCGCTCAGGCGGGCCCGCCCGCCCGAGGTCCTGACCGCGACCGCCGACCGGCCCGCCCGATGAGCACCCGCCGCCCGCAGGACGCCGACCCTTCGGCGGTGCCGACGCCCGGCCGGGTCGCGCTGGTCGGCGCCGGGCCGGGCAGCATCGACTTGCTGACCCTAAAGGCGGCGCGATTGCTTGCCGCGGCCGACTGGCTGGTCCACGACGCCCTGGTGCAGCCCGAAGTGATCGCGCTTGCCACTCGTGCTCGCGTGATCGGGGTCGGAAAGCGCGCCGGACGCGAGAGCGCACGCCAGCAGGAGATCAACCGGATCCTGATCGATTGCGCGCGCCGCGGCGGGCTCGTGGTCCGGCTAAAAGGCGGAGACCCGTTGCTGTTTGCGCGGGCCCAGGAAGAACTGGACGCGCTGCGCGATGCCGGCATCGCGGTGGAAGTGGTGCCAGGCATCACCACGGCGCAGGCGGCGTACGCCAGCCTCGCAACGCCGATGACCGAGCGCGGGCGGCGCCGGTCGGTGGTCTTGGCAACCCCTCAGGTCGGCAAGGGCAGCGATGACGATGCCCAGCCGGCACCGGCAGAACTGCATTGGGCGCGCGCCCTGGTCAATGCCGAGGGCGGGGCCCTTTACATGGTGTCGACGGTGGTTGCGCGTACCCGCGCCGCCCTGCTGTCGCTGGGCATGCCGGCCAGCACGCCGGCAACCTGGGTCATCAGTGTCTCGCTGCCCAGCCAGTCGGTGCTGCGCACGACCCTGGGTGAACTCCGACCGCTGCCCGCGGACCTGGCCGGACAGCCCGCCATCCTTCTTCTCGGCACTGCGGGCGAGGCGCCCCTGTCTGTACTACCATCGTGCCCCGACATTGCTGAAGCCACGCAGTACGCCCACGCCTCGACCGAGTTGGAGCCTGCCGGAGAATGGGAAGGGGCCGCGTGTACTGCTGACACGCGTCCGTGAACCTCCAACAACTCCGCTACCTCCGCGAGACTGTCCGACGGGACCTGAACCTCACCGCCGCGGCGTTGGCACTGCACACCTCGCAGCCGGGCCTGTCGAAGGCCATCCGCGAATTGGAGGACGAACTCGGCATCACCATCTTCGTGCGTCACGGCAAGCGGCTCACCCATCTCACCGAAGCCGGCCGTGAAGTACTGGGCATCGTCGAACGCATCCTCCTGGAGATCGACAACCTCAAGCTCAGCGCCCAGAACTGGCACAGCACGCAGGTCGGGGAGCTGCGGATCGCGGCGACGCATACCCAGGCGCGCTACTCGCTGCCGCCGGCCATCGCCAGTATTCGAATCCGGTACCCGGAAGTGGTCGTGCGGCTGCATCAGGGCAGTCCGAGCCAGATCGTTGCGATGCTGCGGTCCGGACAGGCGGACATCGGCATTGCCACGGAAGCGATCGGCCAGCAGGCGGACCTGGACTCGCAGGATCTCTTCTCCTGGTATCACTGTGCGGTCGCGACGCCCGCGCATCCCCTTTCGCTGCTGAAGGAAGTGAGCCTGGCGGCGCTGGCCGGATACGACCTGATCACCTACGATCC
>JBBRJB010000519.1:0-2796 GCA_038220085.1 Burkholderiales bacterium | reverse complement strand
CGCGCTGATGCTGTTCGGCATCCTGCAGGCGGTGTCCAACTTCGGCTACTGGATGCTCGCGGTGCTGCCCAAGAGCTACGGCCTGATGGCCGCGGCAATCGGTTTCGAGAACTTGTGCGGGGGCCTGGGTACCGCCGCCTTCGTTGCATTCCTGATGGCATTGACCGACATGCGCTACTCGGCCGCGCAATATGCGTTGCTGTCGGCGCTGGCGGCGGTGGGGCGCGTCTATGTCGGGCCGGCCTCGGGCGTTCTGGTCGAAAGTTTCGGCTGGGCGAACTTTTTCATCTTCACCGTGGCCACCGCCCTGCCGGGTCTGGCCTTGCTGTGGTGGCTGCGCGAGCAGGTCCGGGCGCTCGGTTCGGTCAAGTTGGGCGCGTCGGCCGACGACTAGCTGCGATCGGCCTCGCCTCGTCCCGGGTCGCGAGGTAGATTCCCGGCAGTATCAATGCCCCCCCGAGGGCGTGGAACCACTGCGGCTGCTCGCCCAGGACCGCCCATGCCACGAGCGCTGCGTAGATCGGCCCGAGATAGAGGATCAGCCCGGTCCTCGCGGCCCCGAGTTCGCGCTGCACGAATGCGTAGGCCTGGTAGGCGCCGAACCCTGGCAGGATGGCAACCAGCAGGATCAGGCCGAGCACCTGCCAGGAAGGCTGCGCCAATCCGAGAACGGCGATTTCGACCGCGGTGAACGGGATCAGGACCAGCATTCCGGCCAGGGTGATGACGGTCAGCCGCGCGAACGAATCGAGCACGCTGGGCATGCGCCTGAGCAGCAGCGAGTAGAGCGTCCAGGAGGCCACCGCAATGGCGACCCAGATGTCGCCTCGGGTCAACTCGATGCTCTGGAGGTTCTGCAGCGAGCCCTTGAACAGGATGACCGCGACGCCGCTCAACGCCACGGCGGCGCCGGCGATCTGGAATGGGCTCAGCCGTTCGCCGAGCAGCCGGACCGACAGCAAGGCGATCAGCACCGGGGCCAGGGCATACAGCAGGCCGATGTTGACTGCGGGACTGGTCTGGGCGCCGAGGTACACGAACGCCCCGCAGATCCACATTCCCAGGGCGCCCAGCACCAGTGACTGCCGCCACTCCCGCCGCCAGTATGGCCACTCGCGCCGCAATGCCGGGAGCGCGATCGGGAGCATGATGAGAAACGCGACCGTCCAGCGTGCCAGCGCCAGCTGATGAGGTCCGATGACGCCGACTGCGGCCCGTGCGCCGATATAGTTGGCGCTCCAGAGCAACGGAGTCACGAAAAGCAGTATGTGGGCCCAGCGCAGTCGGGAGTCGGCGGACATCGGCGGATCTCAGGGGTGCGGCGATTGTACGGCTCCCAGAGGGACACGATTTGACACCGTCGGCGCGCGCCGCTGTAATGCTCCGTTACCGGCGTGCGTCCCAGGCCCGTCGGGCAAGAACAGGCCGAGCCGAAATGATCGACAAAATTGTGTCCGACGTGGGGGCTGCAGTGGCCGGCATCCATGACGGCGCTACCGTGATGATCGGCGGCTTCGGACTTGCCGGAATGCCCGTCGCCCTGATCGACGCGCTGATCGCGCAGGGCGCCCGCGACCTGACCATCGTCAACAACAATGCGGGCAATGGCGAAACCGGCCTGGCCGCGCTGCTCAAGGCCAGGCGGGTACGCAAGATCATCTGCTCGTTCCCGCGCCAGTCCGACTCCCATGTGTTCGACGCGCTCTACCACGCCGGCGATATCGAACTCGAACTGGTGCCTCAGGGTAACCTGGCCGAACGGATCCGCGCGGCCGGCGCCGGGATCGGGGGGTTCTTCACCCCCACCGGTTTCGGCACCGACCTTGCCAAAGGGAAGGAAACGCGCCGGATCGAGGGCCGGGATTACGTCCTGGAATATCCGATCCACGCCGACTTCGCGCTGATCAAGGCCCTCAAGGGCGACCGCTGGGGCAACCTGGTGTATCGCAAGACGGCTCGCAACTTCGGACCGATCATGGCGTCCGCTGCGCGTTGTGCAATCGTCCAGGTCGATCAGGTCGTGCCCTTGGGCGAACTCGATCCGGAAGCCATCATCACCCCGGGCATTCACGTCAGACGGATCGTGCAGGTCGCCTCCGGGGTCTACAGGCAGGACGCGACCGCCGCGGCGGATGGAGCCGGCAGATGAGCAACTACCGCAAGTTGACGCGCGATCAGATGGCAGCCCGCCTGGCCCGGGACATCCCCGACGGGGCTATCGTCAACCTCGGCATCGGTCTGCCGACCCTGGTGGCGAACCACCTGCCGCAAAGCCACGAGATCGTCCTGCATTCAGAGAACGGCGTGCTCGGCATGGGCCCGGCGCCGGCCAAGGGCGCCGAGGACGAGGACCTCATCAACGCCGGCAAGCAACCAGTCACCATTCTCCCCGGCGGCGCCTATTTCCATCACGCGGACTCTTTCGGGATGATGCGTGGCGGCCACCTCGACTTCTGCGTCCTCGGCGCCTTCCAGGTGTCGATGACCGGCGACCTGGCCAACTGGCATACCGGCGCCGCCGATGCGATTCCGGCGGTCGGTGGCGCCATGGACCTGGCCATCGGTGCGAAGAAGACCTACGTCATGATGGAGCAACTGACGCGCCAGGGCGAGCCGAAGATCGTGCAGCACTGCACCTACCCGCTGACGGGTATCGCCTGTGTCAGCCGCATCTATACCGATCACGCCGTCATCGAGGTCACGCCGCAGGGACTGGTGGCGTTGGAGTGGGTGGACGGGCTGAGCTTCGAAGAACTATGCGGGCTGAGCGGCGCGCCTTTGCACCGTGCGGCCTGA
>JBBRJB010000518.1:0-2797 GCA_038220085.1 Burkholderiales bacterium | reverse complement strand
TATTCAGGTCCTCTTCCCGCAGCCGGGCGATCCACATCAGGGCGTCGGGGTTGTCCAGCATGCTGTCGACCATGCTGTCCACCGCGCCCGCCACCTGTTTCAGCTCCGGCGCCCGGCCTTTGCGCAGGTCACCGATCACGTTCGCCAGGACCGACTCGCTCTCGCTGAAGGCCTTGCGGGCGCGTGGCAGCTCCTCGACCATTGCGCGGCGCTGCTCGTGGAACTCACGGTTCATGCCGTCGGGCACGATGCCCGCAGGCAGGACGGGTACCGATTTCTCAGCGGGGTGCACGGGCGCGCGGCTGCCGAAGTTGAAGAGCCAGCCGAACCAGCCGAACCAGCGGGCGAAGAACGAGTCCTCGCCGTCGCGATCGGTGCCCGACGTCTGCCGGACCAGAGTGCGAAAGCGCTGGCGGGTCATCTGGCTGACCCGGATGTCCGCGCGGGGCTTGTGCTGGCGCTTCGCTTTTGCACTCGGCGCTGCAACGCGGGCAAAGATCCTGATGCTTTCCTCGACCGCCGCGTGACGGTCGCCCACCAGTTCGTGATGGTCCATCGGGCCGTCGAAGTCGGGCGGCGGCATCGGCACCGTCGCCGGCCCCTTCATCGGCTCGGTGTCCGGTTCCAGTTGCGGCGCATTGATGGCCACGCGCTTGATGACGTCCGCCACGCCCGGTGACGACAGGTCCAGGTCGACGTAAGCGTATTCGCAGTAGTGGGCCAGAGTGTCGAGTTCGACCTGGCTGTCGATCAGGAAGCCTTGCAGCAGAAATGGCGTGTCCAGCCAGGGGCGATCCAGTTCGGCCACGAACATTTCCAGGCGCAAGTCTGCGACCGGCACCTGATAGCGGCGATTCACTGTCGTCGAAAGACCAGGCTGGACTGTCTGATCGAGAACGGATAGCAACCTGGTTCCTCCAGAAAGATGCGGATTCTCAGGACCCGCCCCCGGCGGCACGTTGGCAGCATCCGGGCGAGTCCTCATCGACCCATAGTAGTCATCGGCGAAGCCAGGGCCAATACCGGATGTGACCGTCCGACGGGTCAGGACAACTCGGGCTGACAGGCGGTTGAGGATCGGGCGGTGGATGGCGGTGGGGGGCTTCGCGACGGGCCGCCCGCGGACGGGTGCGGAGGGCTGCTCAGGGCTGGCGCCTGCAAGCGCCAACTCTGAGCCCCCGTAGGTCACGCCCGCCGGACACCCGCCGCGAAGCCCCCGCGAAACTGTCGTGAACACGGAGTGAAGCCCCGAGCAACCTATCTCCGCAAAGCCCCCCAGATAGCCGCCGAAGCCCCCGCCTGATTCAACGTATAGAAGTGAATCCCCGGCACCCCGTTATCCACCAGCGTCTGGCACAGGCCGGTCACCACCTCGTGGCCGAAAGCCCGCAGCGATGCGACGTCGTCATGAAAACCCGCCAGCCGCAGCCTGATCCAGCGCGGGATCTCGGCGCCGCAGTTGTCGGAGAAGCGTGCGAGCTGGGTGTAGTTGGTGATCGGCATGATGCCGGGCACGATCGGGATCGTGACGCCGCGTGCGCGTACTCGCTCGACGAAATCGAAGAAGGCGCTGGCGTTGTAAAAATACTGGGTGATGGCGCTGTCCGCGCCGGCCTCGACCTTGCGCAGGAAGTTGTCGAGATCCTGGTCGGGAGAGCCCGCCTGCGGATGGGTCTCCGGGTAGGCGGCCACTTCGATATGAAACCAGTCGCCGCTGTGCTTGCGGATAAAGGCCACCAGGTCCGAGGCGTAGCGGAACTCGCCGCGATCGACCATGCCCGAGGGCAGGTCCCCGCGCAGCGCCACCAGCCGGCGGATGCCCTGCGCCCGGTAGTGGTCGAGCATCTCGGCGATGCTGCTTTGAGTGGCGCCGATGCAGGACAGGTGAGGCGCGACCTGCAGGCCCTCGCCCGCGATCTCGGTGATGATGCCGATGGTCTTTTCCTGGGTGCTGCCGCCGGCCCCGTAGGTGACGCTGAAGAATTCGGGCGTCAGCTCGCACAGCGTCCGGCGCGCCTGGCGCAGCTTGACGACGCCCTCGGGCGTGTTCGGCGGGAAGAACTCGAAGCTGAGGAGGGCCTTGGCCCCGTCCTTTTCCGTATTGCTGCTGCTGGGATTCATGTGGCTCTTCAGGGGAATGAGGGGGCGCCGGACGAGTTGGCGCCCGGTGAGGTGGGACGAGGTGACTGTTCATCGCTGCCGCGCCGGGCATGCAGGAAGTACTCCTGGTTGCCGTCGGTGCCGGCCAGCGCGCAGGCGAACCAGTCTCGCGGCTGCCAGCCCGCCTGCCGGGCCGCTTCCCGGCTGCGCGCCCGCAGCCCGTCGATGTCCGCGTCGGCCCGTACGATGCCCCGGGCGTTGCGCGCGTCGGGGCCGAGTTCGAACTGCGGCTTGATGAGGGCAAGCAGGCGTGTTCCGGGGGCCGCGAGGCCGGCAAGATGCCCGAGCAGCGAGGTGGTTGCGATGAACGACAGGTCTGCCACGACCAGCCCGAAGCCGGCGGTGTCGACGTCGTGCGCGGCAAACCAGGCAACGGATACGTCTCGAATGTTGGTTTTCTCGAAGCAGCGCACGCGCGGGTCCGCCGCCAGGCCCGGGTCCAGTTGACCGTGACCGACCTCGATGCCGACGACTCGAGCGGCGCCTCGCTGCAACAGGCAATCGGTGAAGCCGCCGGTGGACATCCCGACATCCAGAACGGAGAGGCCGCGGCAGTCGGTCGCGGTCCGATCGAGGGCGCCCTCGAGTTTGGCGCCGCCGCGCGACGCGAACCTCGCTTCGGCCGAGTCGCTCACCG
>JBBRJB010000517.1:0-2804 GCA_038220085.1 Burkholderiales bacterium | reverse complement strand
GCGACATCGATCCGGCGCGGCTGCAGTGGATCTTCACGCTGTTCCCGGCGCTCAAGCGGTTCTGGTCGCTGCCGGCCGGCCACCTGTCCGGCGGCCAGAAACAGATGCTGGCGACCGCCCGCGCGATCATCGAACCCAAGAAGCTGCTCCTGATCGACGAGCCGACCAAGGGATTGGCCCCGGCCATCATCAACAACATGATCGACGCGCTGCGGGAATTGAAGTCGTCGACCACGATGCTGGTGGTCGAACAGAACTTCCGATTCGCCCAGGCACTCGGCGACACGGTGGCGGTGATGGACTCCGGCCGCATCGTCCACCAGGGATCGATGGCGGCGCTGGCCGACGACCCGCACCTGCAGCAGAGCCTGCTGGGACTGGACCTGGAAGCGCATCAATGACACGCGCGCTGACCGACGAGGCTGTCGCCGGCGGGCCACCGAACCTGGACGTTCCGGCCACGCCGCTCGACAAGATACCGCTGCTGCTGGTGCCGGCGATGATGCTGGTATCGCTACCCTTCATCGGAAGTTTCCCGAGCTGGGTGACGCTGACCGTAGCAGGCCTCGCGATGGGGATGATGATCTTCGTGATGGCGTCGGGCCTGTCGCTGATCTTCGGACTGATGGACGTTCTGAACTTTGCGCACGGGGCATTCATCACGGTCGGCGCCTACGTGGGGGTCACGGTGTTGAGACCTCTCGGCGACTGGATGTCGGCCGACAGCGTGCTCGACAACTCGCTGGCGGTACTGCTCGCAATGGGGGCCGCGGGGGCGGTCGGCGGGGTGCTGGGCTGGCTGTTCGAGCGCATCATCGTGCGACCGGTATACGGCCAGCACCTCAAGCAGATCCTGATCACCGTGGGCGGGCTGATCGTCGCCGAGCAGCTGATCCACGTCATATGGGGTCCCGACATGATCCCCCTGCCAAAGCCGACGACTTTCAAAGGCGGGATCACGTTTGGCGAGGCGTCGGTGGAGAAGTACCGCCTGATCGCCGTCGGCGTCGGGGCGGTGATCTTCATCGCGATGATGCTGGTCCTGAACCGCACCCGCCTGGGCTTGCTGATCCGCGCCGGCGTGGAAGACCGGGAGATGGTGGAAGCGCTGGGCTACCGGGTCGGCCGCGTGTTCGTCGGGGTCTTCGTCGCCGGCGCCGCATTGGCGGGACTCGGCGGCACGATGTGGGCCCTGTACGAGGAATCGGTCCGCGCCACCATGGGGGCCGAATTGATGATCCTGATCTTCATCGTCGTCATCATCGGCGGCCTCGGCTCGGTCGGCGGATGTTTCGTGGCCGCGCTGATGGTCGGGCTGGCCAGCAACTATGTAGGCTTCCTGGCACCGAAGATCGCCCTCGGCTCGACCATCCTGCTGATGATGCTGGTGCTGTTGTGGCGCCCATCGGGACTCTATCCGGTGGCCAAGCGATGATGGCGGAGCAGCTTTCGTGATCGCCCGGACGCTCAAGGCCGCCCTGCTGTCGGACGACGGACCGCGCAGCCGCCTGCTGGCGCTGCTGCTGCTCGCGATCCTGATCGGACTGGCGTTTGCACCGTTCCTCTTTCCCGGCACCCGTTCGCTGAACGTTGCGGCGAAGATCTGCGTCTTCATCCTGCTGGTCGCCAGTTACGACCTGCTGCTCGGATATACCGGCATCGTCTCGTTCGCGCACACCATGTTCTTCGGGATCGGCGGCTACGGCGTGGCCCTGGCGATGTCACGCTTCGGCGTGGGCTGGGGGAACATCGCCGCCGGCACGGTCGGCGCCCTGTTGCTGTCCTTGGTGCTCTCCCTCGCGGTAGGTCTCTTCTCGCTGCGGGTCAAGACGATCTTCTTTGCGATGATCACCCTGGCCATCGCCTCCTTCTTCGCGATCCTCGCGTCCCAGTTGTCGGACATCACCGGCGGTGAGGACGGCATCACCTTCAAGTTGCCGGAAGTGCTGTCGCCCGGGGCTAAGCTCATGGAGGCGCCGATCTTCGGTGTCGACATCACCGGGCGGCTGCTGACCTACTACCTGGTATTCGCCGGCTCCCTGGCCGGTTTCCTAGTGCTCTTGCGCATCGTCAACTCACCGTTCGGTCGCGTCCTGCAGGCGATTCGCGAGAACGAGTTCCGGGCCGAGGCGGTCGGTTATCGCACCGTCAACTTCCGTACCGCTGCCAGCGTCATCAGCGCGCTCGCGGCCACACTGGCGGGCGTTCTCTACGCGCTGTGGCTGCGATACACAGGCCCGGAGGTGACGCTCTCGTTCACCATCATGGTCGACATCCTGCTGATGGTCGTCATCGGCGGCATGGGCACCATGTACGGCGCAGCCATCGGCGCGACGCTGTTCGTGCTGGCACAGACCTACCTGCAGGACCTGATGCGCGCAGCCAGCGAAGCGACCGCCTCGATCCCGTTGCTGCCGGTCCTGATTCATCCCGATCGCTGGTTACTCTGGCTGGGCGTTCTGTTCGTGCTGAGCGTGTATTTCCTGCCGGCCGGCCTGGTCGGAAAGCTGCGCGCAGTCAGCGGTGCGCGGCGCTGAAGGACGACGCAATGAGCCTGACCGACCCTTCCGGCATCGATTCCCTGAAGCCATCGTCGCACTACGCGACACTGCTCGGCCGGGAGATTCATTACATGCAGTGGGGCGACCCGCAGGCCCCGGTGGTGCTGGCTGCCCACGGACTGGCCCGCACCGGCCGCGACATGGACGACCTGGCCCGGTGGTTCGGCCGCCGCTACCGGGTCATCTGCCCGGACACGATCGGTCGAGGCCTGTCGCAGTGGAGCCCCGTCCCCGAGGCCGAAT
>JBBRJB010000516.1:0-2825 GCA_038220085.1 Burkholderiales bacterium | reverse complement strand
CCGATCAGGTAGCCGCGCACCACCGCTTCCACCAGGATCGGCCGCAGGCGGCGCACCACCATCGCACGCCCGCGCACCTGCCCGATCTCGTCGGCGGCCACCACGCTCTCCGGCGCCTGATCGAGCACGTGGTTCGGGACGATGTCGCGCAGCCGATCGAACCAGAACAAGGCGAGGGTGTTCAGCACCTGCCCCTTGCCGGGGATCGGCTCGGCCATCACCACGTCGAAGGCCGAGAGCCGGTCGCTCGTGACCATCAGGAGCCGGTCATCGTCGATCGCATAGTTGTCGCGCACCTTGCCGCTGCTCAGCAGCGGCAAGGATGTCAGCGTCGGTCGATAGAGCGTCTGCATCCGCTACCTTTCGTCGTCGGGCCGGCCGCGGTCAAGGGCGCTAGGTGCTTGTCGGAGTAGGACGCAGCCAGCCGAGCCCCGCCGACGTGGCGCCCGGCGTGCTTCCGCCCGCGGGACGGTATTCGCAACCGATCCAGCCGTCGTAGCCGAGTTCATCGAGCAGCTCAAACAGGTAGGGGTAGTTGATCTCGCCCTGGTCCGGTTCATGGCGCTGCGGCACGCCCGCGATCTGAATGTGCCCGACGCCGGCGAGCCACGCCCTGATCCGCATTGCCAGGTCGCCTTCGACGATCTGGCAATGGTAAAGGTCCATCTGGACCTTCAGGTTGTCCGCACCCACGTCCTTGACGACCTGGTGCGCCTGGGCCTGGGTGTTGAGGTAGTAGCCGGGTATGTCGCGCGTGTTGATCGGCTCGATCAGCAGATCGAGGCCGGCGGCCCGGCATCGGCCCGCGGCCTCCTCGAGATTGGCCAGGTAGGTATCGCGCACCCGCCCAGGGTCACTGCCGGCGGGCACCAGTCCAGCCATGGCATGCAGGCGCGGGCACGCGAGCACGGCGGCGTACTCGATCGCGCGGTCCACCCCTGCGAGGAAATCGGCTTGGCGACCCGGCAGGCAGGCAAGCCCGCGATCGCCGGCGGTGAAATCCCCCGGCACGGTGTTGAACAGCACCTGCTGCAGGCCGTTGTCGTCGAGGCGCTGGCGCAGGGCCGCGGCGGGGAAATCGTAGGGGAACAGGAACTCGACCGCCTTGAATCCATCCTTGGCGCACGCGTCAAAGCGGTCGAGGAAGCCGAACTCCGGGTAGAGCATGGACAGGTTGGCGGCGAATCGGGGCATCGGTCTCTCCAGTCAGGTCGACAGAATAACCGGCAATCGGGCGAAACCGCGAAAGCGGATGCGCCGGTCCCGCACCGGATCCCCGCCCGGCGCCATCGCCGGAAATCGCGCGATCAGCCGTGACACTGCAATCCGCGCTTCCATCCGCGCCACGTTCATGCCGGCGCAGGCATGGTCGCCATGGCCGAAGGCGAGATGGCGGTTCGGCTTGCGGGCGACGTCGAAGCGGTCCGGATCCGGGAATTGAGCAGGATCCCGGTTGGCCGCCCCGATGCACAAGGTGACCAGGGTACCGGCGTCGAAGCTGCACCCCCCGATCCGCCCCGGCGCGGCCAGGCGCCGGTTGTTGAGCTGAAGAGGGCTTTCGTAGCGCAGCATCTCTTCGATCCCGGTCTGGAGCAGCGCGGGGGACTGCACCAGCCGCTCGAACTGGTCGCGATTGCGCATCAGCGAATGCATGCCGTTGCCGAGCAGATTGGTCGTGGTTTCGTGTCCGGCATTGAGCAGGAAGATGCAGTTGTGCACGAGCTGGCGCTCGGACAACGCCTCGCCGTCGGCACCGCCCAGGATCAGCCGGGTCAGCACGTCCTCCTGCGGATCCAGCGGATGCGCACGGCGATCGGCAATCAGCTCGCGCAGGTAGGCGGAAAACTCATCGACCGCGCGATTGCCGTCTGCGTGCATCTGCGCCGTCAGCGACGGCTCGAGTGCCGCCAGGATCGCCAGCGACCAGCCACGCAGGGGAGCGCGGTCCTCGCGGGGAAAAGCCAGCAGGTTGCCGATGACTTCTACCGGGATCTCCGCGGCGAAGTCCTCGATCAGGTCGATCGGTCGCCCTTGCTGCGCCTTGGCCTGGAGCCCGTCGAGCAGGCCGTCGACCAGGGCCTCGACGCCCGCCTCCATGCGCGCGATCGCCCGCTGGTTCACTGCTCCCAGGATGAGCCGGCGCACCCGCGGATGCGTCGGCGCATCGTTGAACACCAGACTGGTGGTGTGATGCTCGAACAAGGACGTGTCACCGTACTTAGGCAGGAACTCGTGCCGCTTGTCCGAGCTGGCCGACGGATTGCGGTACACCGCCGCCACGTCGTCGTAGGCGGTCAGGAAGACGCTGCCGTCGTCGAGCACCTTCACCGGTTCGCTGTCGCGCAAGCGCCGGTAGTGGCGATAGGGATCGTCGTGGAAATCCGCCGGCGGGGCACGCAAGTCGAGCCCGGATTTTTCGAAACCGGGATTGGCCACGTCCGGCGCCGGCGCGGCGCGATCTGGCTTGCGGTTCTCCATGGCTCCTCGCGACGTCGGGTCTCCTGCGAAGTCTAACGCAGGGTCCGATCGGCGCCGTGAAGCGATCCCGGCGGCGGCGCCGACGAGGCAGCGCAGCAGCCGGATCAGGCGGTCGTCTGCAGCTGCGCCGACGCGCTGGTCCTGGCCACCTTGCGCCAGCCCGGGAAGCTGGAGGCCGGATCGATGCCGATCATCCGGTCGTGCAGGCGGACGACTTCCTTGGCCGTGACCAGTGGAAGCTCCAGGGGAAAGAGGTGCGAACCTTCGATGACCACCAGCTTGTCGGCGACCAGGTGCCGAGTCGCCGACAGGCCGCACAGGTGGGCCGCGCGGGATCGCCGCCCGAT
>JBBRJB010000515.1:0-2826 GCA_038220085.1 Burkholderiales bacterium | reverse complement strand
GCCCGCTTCGCCGGTTGACCGCGAAGCGTCGTGGCCCACCCCACCGCATCCGGCACCCTCGAAGCCGGCTCCTCCTCCGGCACTGCGGCAACGGCCGGCAACAGTTCGCTGACTCCACTGCCGGCATCCCAGCGGCTCTTCGGCTGGCATGACCACGCCGCCCTCTGGCTCAGCCTCGGGGTAGGGCTGCTCGTGATGCAGGTCGGGTCCTACCTGGTGCCCGCGCTGGGACCACGTCAGGCCCTGCTCATGATCGTCGTGGGCTCGGTCCTCGGATCGGGGCTGCTTGCCTGGACTGCCCGCATCGGCTGCGACAGCGGCTTGTCGAGCGCCGGGCTGATGCACGCCGCCTACGGCAGCAGCTTCGCCCGCCTGCCGGTCCTACTCAACATCGTCCAGCTCGTCGGATGGACCACCTTCGAACTGGTGGTGATGCGCGACGCCAGCGTTGCGATAGCCCGGCAGTCCGGGGGCTTTGCCTCGGCCGGCTGGCCGGTCCTGGCGACCCTTCTCTGGGGAGCCATCGTCCTCGGTCTGATGATGGGAAGCATGGTGACCCTGGTGCGCAAGTTTGTCGGCCGCTTCGGCCTGCCGCTGGTCGTCCTGTCGCTGCTCTGGCTCACCTGGCAGTTCCTCGGCCGTGCGCAGGAACAGGGCTGGGCGGAAATGTGGAATCGGCCGGGCAGCGGCGGCATGGGCATCTTTTCCGCGCTCGACCTGGTCATCGCGATGCCGGTATCGTGGCTGCCGCTGGTGGCCGACTTCTCCCGGCACGGGAACAGCGGCCGGGCCGCCCTGGGCGGTACCTGGTTCGGTTACGCCATCGCCAACATCTGGTGCTATTCACTTGGGGTGCTGGTGGTCCTGACGGCCCCCAGCGCAGACCTGATCGCCGCTCTCCTGCTCGCTCAAGGCGGGCTGATTGCCCTCGGTCTGATACTGATCGACGAAGTCGACAACGCCTACGGCGACGTCTACTCCGGTTCCGTAGCGGGCCACAGCCTGCGCCCTGCCTGGAGCGTGCGTCGATGGGGGATTTCGCTCGCGCTGTCGTGCACGGCGCTCGCCTTGATCCTGCCGATGCACAGCCTGGAGCCGTTCATGCTGCTGCTGAGTTCGGTCTTTGTCCCGTTGTACGGGGTCATCCTGGCCCGCCTGGGCGGTCGGTCGGACGTGGCCGCGCTGGTCGGCCGCACCAGGATCAACCCGGGTGCGGTCGCGATCTGGATCCTGGGAGTCGTGACCTACCACCTCTGCGCGAATTTCGCGCCGCAGGCGGGAGCCGCGCTGCCGTCGCTGGCCTTGACATTCCTGCTCGCGCGGCTGAGCCGGACGAGCAGCGCCGGCCGCTGGCGGACAATGACGAGTCAGTAGCCGCGATCGGGATCGACGCTGGCGGAGGGCCTTTGCCCTTGTCCGACCCGCGCGAGATTGTCCAGCGTCTGGCGGGCGATGACGCCGAGGTCGGTCCTGCTGGCGATGTGCGGCGTAACGGTGACGCGCTTCTCGCGCCAGAAGGGGTGATCCGGTGGCAGCGGCTCGCGCGACATCGCGTCCAGCGTCGCGCCACCGATGTGGCCGCTGGCCATGGCGGCGAGCAGGTCGCCTTCCATCAGATGGTCGCCGCGGCCAACGTTGATCACGTGCGCGCCGCGCGGCAGTTGCGCGAACAAGTCCGCGGACAGGAAGCCCTGGGTTTCGGCGGTAAGCGGCAGCAGGCAGACCAGGGTGTCGCAGCCCGCGAGGAACTCGGGTAACTGCTCGCGCCCGTGATAGATCCTGACGCCGGGCGGCACCTCCCGGCCGCCGCCGCGATGCCAGGCGCGCACGTCGTAGCCGATTGCGCTCAGCGAGCGTGCACAGGCGCTGCCGAGCCAGCCGAAGCCGGCGATTCCGACCCGGTGACTGCGGGGCGACACGATCGGCTCCTCCTGCCATATCCGCTGGGAGGCGTGCGCGAGGTAGCGCCCGAAATGGCGCTGGTGGTGGATCACGGCCCAGGCCACGTATGCGCACATGCCTGCCACCATCCCGGGATCGACCACGCGGGATAGCGGGATCTGGCGAGGAAAATCCGGATCCGCGAGGATATGGTCGACACCGGCCGTGATCGACTGGATCAGCGCGAGGCGAGACATCCGGGCGAGCAGGCCCGCGGGTGGGCGCCAACAGACCGCCACGTCGATATCCTCGAGCCCACCCAGGTCCGTGCCGATCCGTATATCGGCATCCGGGCAATGCCTGCGGAACGCAGGCACCAGGAACCCCATGTCGAGCGCGCTGCTCAGCAGGGCAATACAGGGGGGCCGGGAAATAGACTCAGTAGCGATGGGGAAGTCCGCAGGCTGTAAGGGTCGGCGCGCCGGCCAGGGAACGAGCGATCCTGGAGTGCCTGCCGCGGCAGGCGGCGGATGCGGTTCCGGCTACGCTCGGCTTCGATTAGGCCAGCGGCCACTACAGGTGTCAACCCGGCTTCATCCGGCAGGTGATAACCAGGGCGATAGCGGGACAAAAAATAGCCGGACTCTCGCAATCGAGAAGTCCGGCCCTGGGAGTCTGTCTCCTAGCGCTCAGGATTCGCGAATGTTCGATGCCTGCTTGCCCTTGGGGCCTTGAACGACGTCGAACTGTACCTTCTGGCCCTCTTTGAGGGATTTGAAACCGTTGGATTGCACTGAACTGAAATGCGCGAACAGATCTTCGCCCCCTTCGTCCGGTGTGATGAAGCCAAAGCCTTTGGCGTCATTGAACCACTTGACCGTCCCCGTTGCCATACTGATATTTTCCTACTGTAAAAGGCCATGCGTCGTTGTTAACCGGCTGGGG
>JBBRJB010000514.1:0-2827 GCA_038220085.1 Burkholderiales bacterium | reverse complement strand
GCCTCGCGACCGAACTCGAAATACGCTTCATCCACGACCAGAAGCGCGGTGGCCGGCGTTGCCTCGATCAGGCGCGTGAGAGCGTCGGCATCCAGCATCGCGCCAGTCGGGTTGTTGGGGGTTGCGCAGATCACGACACGGGTCTCAGGCCTGATTGCGGCCAGCATCGCTGCGACGTCGTTGGCGCCGTCGGCACACACCGGGACCGCCGCCGCGTCCGCACCGGCCAGGGTGGCGAGGGCGGCGTAGCGGGGAAACGCGGGTGTGGGGTAGATTGTATGCGAATCCGGATCGAGAAAAGCCATGCCGATCAGCGACAGCAGTTCGTCACTGCCGTTGCCAAGCACCAGTCTTGAAGGGTCGACCTGCAGGCGCGTGGCCAGCGCTCCCGTGAGGTCCTCCGATATCGCATCAGGATAGCGCCGCACGCTCGCCGCCGCCGCCTGGATCGCCTGAATCACTTGCGGACTCGGCTCGAAGGCAGGTTCGTTCAGGTGCAGGCGGATCGCATTGGGCACCGATCTGGGGAATCGAGCGGGTCCGGCGCGTCGGACTGCTGCCGATGCCGCGATCGGCAACTCATCGCCGTGAGGATCGTCGCCGCGATTGCCGCCCACGGGCGGCGCGGACGAGGATGCGGACGGCGAAGTGGGCGTGGGCGTAGTCGAGGACGTGCGCGCGGGCATCATGTCTTTCCGGTCAGGCATCGAGCCACTGCGCCGGATTGCCGCGGTCTGCTTGCCTTGCTTCGTGAGTTTAGGCATATTGTGGTGACCCATACAACAAGGCCCGGTCCGATCCGGCGCTCATCCCATCACAGCTCGCCCGCGAGCGATCTGCCCCTGTCGGGCGAGGAAATCCATGTCGAACCCCATCACCAGCACCCGGCGCACGATCGGTGTCGTTTCCCACTGGCTGCTTTTGCTGCCGCTCTTGCTGGGCGGCACGGTTGTCCCCCAGGTCGCCCAAGCTCAGGCACCCGTGAAGACGATGGGGGTCACGATGATCGTCGAGGTGCCGCAGCTGCTCGACGTGAAGCGCGGCCTGCTCGAACAGCTCGCCAAGGATGGCTACGTCGAAGGCAAGAACCTCAAGGTCGACTATCAGCAGGCCTCCGGTCAGTTCCCGACGGCTCAACTGATCGCCAAGCGTTTCGCCGGCGAGAAGTTCGACGTCATCGTGCCGATCACGACGCCGTCGGCGATCACCGTGGCCCAGGCGACGCGCGACGACGATACGCCGGTGGTGTTCTCCACCGTCACCGATGCGCTCGGCGCCAAGCTTGTGCCGACCCTGGCCAAGCCGGGCGGGCATATCACCGGCGTGTCCGACATGGCGCCGATCGACCAGCACCTGAAACTGATCCAGGAAATGGCGCCCAAGACCAAGCGGCTCGGCGTGTTGATGAACCCGTCGCTGCCCAATACGCAGTTCTACCTGGCCGAAGTCAAGCAGTTGGCGCCGAGCCTGGGCTGGACCATCATCGAGTCGCCAGCCAACAAGACCACCGATGTGCAGGCGGCCGCGCTGAACCTGGTCGGCAAGGTCGACGCCATCTACATTCCGAACGACACCACCGTCTACGCGGCGCTCGAGGCGGCGGTCAAGGTCGCGAGCGAGAACAAGCTGCCGCTGTTCTGCGGCGAGACACGCTCCGTCGGGCGCGGCTGCCTGGCCGCGATCAGCTTCGACTACTACGACGTCGGCGTCGCCACCGCCAGGATCGTCAAGCAGGTCCTGGATGGCGCCAAGCCCGGCAGCATCGACGTCAACGTGCTGAAGGACACCTACAAGACGTTCGAGCTGCACATCAATAGCGACTCCGCCAAGGCGATGGGCGTCACCGTGCCGGAGGCGCTGCTCAAGTCGGCCAAGAAGGTGTATTGAGCTGGGTCGCGTTCCTCGGATCGGTTGAGACGGGGCTGGTGTTCAGCCTCGTCGCGCTCGGCGTCTTCGTTACCTTTCGCGTTCTCAGCTTTCCCGACCTGACCGTCGACGGCAGCTTCGCGCTGGGTGGCGCCGTAGCTTCTGTGCTGATCATCAGCGGCATGGACCCGTTTCTCGCCAGCCTGGCCGCGGCTGCGGCCGGAGCAATGGCCGGGCTGGTCACCGCCTGGCTCCACGTGAAATTGCGCATCATGGCACTGCTGGCCAGCATCCTGACCATGATCGGGCTCTACTCGATCAACATCCGGATCATGAAAGGACCGACGGTGCCGCTGCTCAACGAGCGCACCGTCATCACTGCATTCGACGCGATCGGACTCAAATCATCGGTGCTGGGTCCTTTGGTATTCGTCGTCGTTGCGGCGTTCGCGACCGCCGCGCTTTGCGCCTTCCTGCTGTCGGAGCGGGGCCTGGCGATGCGCGCCACCGGCGCGAACCCGACCATGGCCCGCGCGCACGGCGTGCGCACCACCCGTGCCATCCTGCTCGGTCTGGCCATCTGCAACGGGCTGGTCGGCCTGTCCGGGGGCCTGCTCGCCCAGGCCCAGGGAGCGGCCGACGTGTCGATGGGCATCGGCGTCGTCATCATCGGACTGGCTGCGGTGATCGGCGGAACGGCGGTGGTGCCCGGCCGCATGCTGGTGCTGTCGGTGATCGCCTGCGTGCTCGGCTCCATCCTTTATCAGTTGATCGTCGCCGCGGCGCTCAATGCCGGCACGCTCGGCCTGACGGCGTCCGACGTCAATCTCGTGACCGCCGTGCTGGTCTGCATCGCCATCGTGTTGTCAAACCGGGCCGGCGGGCTGGGCGCCCGTCTGCGGAGCGACGTCAAGTGATCCGCATCGAAGCCGCGCACCTGACCTTCAATCCGGGCAGCCCG
>JBBRJB010000513.1:0-2829 GCA_038220085.1 Burkholderiales bacterium | reverse complement strand
GAGCGCGGCAGGGGCCGCACGGTCGGGCAGGACGCCGGCAAGAGCCGGCACCCTGTTCCTTTTCGACGAGCCGACGACCGGCCTGCATTTCGAGGACGTGGCCCGGCTGCTGCGGGCCCTGCGCAAGCTGATCGCGGCCGGCCACTCGCTGCTGGTGATCGAACACAATCTCGACGTCATCCGGGCGAGCGACTGGATCGTCGATCTCGGGCCCGAGGGCGGCGACCGCGGCGGCCTGGTCGTTGCCACCGGCACGCCCGATACGGTCCAGGCTCATCCCGACTCCGCCACCGGCGCCGCCTTGCGCGACTACGCACGCGCACTGCAGCGCCAGAAGCAGCAGGCGGAAGACGGCCTGCCGGTACTGCTCGCAGCGCAGGCGGCCGTGCCCTATCTCGTCACCGGCGATCCCGACCTGGCATCAGACCCCGCCGACGCCGGCCGTCCGCTGCAGAGCGCGCTGCGGGAACGGGCGCGCCATTCGATCCTGGTCCACCGGGCACGCGAGCACAACCTGAAGAACATCGATGTCGAGGTGCCGCGCAACCGGATGACCGTGATCACCGGCGTGTCCGGCAGCGGCAAGTCCACCCTGGCGTTCGACGTCATCTTCGGGGAGGGCCAGCGCCGCTACCTGGAATCGCTCAATGCCTATGCCCGGCAATTCGTCCAGCCGGCGGCGCGACCGGATGTCGACGGCATCTACGGCATCCCGCCGACGGTGGCGATCGAGCAGCGGACCAGCCGGGGCGGGCGCAAGAGCACGGTCGCCACGCTGACCGAGATCTATCACTTCCTGAGACTTCTCTTCCAGAAGCTGGGGATCCAGTACTGCCCGAAAGACGGCACGATGATCCAGCCACAGAGCTATGACGCCATCGTCGCGCGGCTGATGCGCCAGTATCGCGGCCGTCATATCGGCCTGCTTGCGCCGCTGATCGTCGCCCGCAAGGGGATCTACACCGACCTGGCCAAGTGGGCCGGGGCCAAGGGATTTCCGCACCTGCGTGTGGACGGTACGTTTCTGCCCACCGCCAAGTTCCCGCGCATCGACCGTTACCTGGAGCACAACATCGAGTTGCCGGTGGCCGACCTGGTGGTGCGGCCGGAGGATGAGGCGCAACTGCGCTCGGCGCTGTCCCTGGCCCTCGAGTACGGCAGGGGTATCGTGATGGTGATCGACGACGTCACGCCGCTGAAGAACGGCCTGGACGCCGTGGTTGCCACCACCATCTATTCGACCCGGCGTGCCTGCAACCATTGCGGCACCAGCTACCCGGAACTCGATCCGCGGCTGTTTTCGTTCAATTCCAAGCATGGCTGGTGTCCCGCCTGCCTCGGCGCCGGCCTGGAGGTGATCGGGCGCATCGACACCGACGAATTGACTCCCGGCATGGAAGGCGCCACCGACGCGGGCGTGACCTACGGCGAAGCGCCCTGCCCGACTTGCCAGGGGCAGCGGCTCAACCCGATCGCGCTCAACGTGCGCATTCGCGAGCAGTCGATCGCGCAACTGGTGTCACTGTCGATCGAGGACAGCGCACAGTGGCTGCAGACGGTCGCATTTGCCGGCCGGGAAGCAGAGATCGCCCGCGACATCGTGACCGAGATCGAGTCGCGATTGCGCTTCCTGAAGGACGTCGGGCTTGCCTATCTGACCCTGGACCGCGGCGCACCCACCCTGTCCGGCGGCGAGGCCCAGCGGATCCGCCTCGCGGGACAGCTCGGGTCCAACCTGCAGGGCGTCTGCTATGTCCTGGACGAACCCACCATCGGCCTGCATCCGCGCGACAACCGGATCCTGCTGGACACCCTCGCCAAGCTTCGCGACAAGGGCAACACACTGCTGATCGTCGAACACGACGAGGACACCATCGCCCGGGCGGATCACATCATCGACATCGGACCCGGCGCGGGGCGCCTGGGCGGCAACATCATCGCCACCGGCAACCAGGAACAGCTCAAGGCGCACAAGGACAGCCTGACCGGGCGCTTCCTGCTCAATCCCCTGCAGCACCCCCTGCATCCGCCCCGTCCGGTGGATAGCGACACGCCGTCGGTTCGTGTGCTGGAGGCGACCCGCCATAACCTGCGCACGGCCAGCGCCCGCTTCCCCCTGAACCGGCTCACCGTGGTCACCGGCGTTTCAGGCTCCGGCAAGTCGACCTTCACGCGCGAAGTGCTGCTGTCCAACCTGGCGCGCATGGTCGGCAGCCGCACGCCGCAGGCGCCCCGTCACTGCGCCGCCATCGAGGGCTGGCAGGGCATCACGCGGGTACTGGAAGTGGACCAGACGCCGATCGGGAAGACGCCGCGCTCCTGTCCCGCCACCTACGTTGGCTTCTGGGACGCCATCCGGCGACTCTTCGCCGACACCGGCGAGGCGCGCGTGCGCGGATATACCGCCAGCCGCTTCTCCTTCAACACCACCGGCGGGCGCTGCGAAGCCTGTGAAGGCCAGGGCGTGCGGACCATCGAGATGAATTTCCTCCCGGATGTGAAGCTTTCCTGTGACGTGTGCAACGGCCGGCGTTTCGATCACGAGACCCTGCAGGTCCGGCTCAACGAGCGGTCGATCGGCGACGTGCTGATGATGAGCGTCGATGAGGCGCTGGAATACTTCGCGCCGTTCCGCTCCATCGCCCATCCCTTGCAACTGCTGCAGGACGTCGGCCTCGGCTACCTGACGCTCGGCCAGCAGAGTCCCACCCTCTCGGGCGGAGAGGCCCAACGCATAAAGCTCGTGACCGAACTCGCCAAGGTCCGTGAACTCACCGAACTGGCCGATCCGATCAGGCAGGCCAAGGCCACCGCATTCGCGCGCGCGCG
>JBBRJB010000512.1:0-2836 GCA_038220085.1 Burkholderiales bacterium | reverse complement strand
CGACGCGGGATCTGGCGTGACCGGAACGGGGTGGGCGTCTAGAATCTTCATATGACTGAGACCAGCGAATCGAGGATACCACGGGCCCGCCTGCGTTCACTCATGCGTGAACGACGGGCGGCTATCGAAGCAACGATGCGCACGCGCTACGACCTCGCCATCAGCGATCAACTGAGCCAGCTTGCCTCGATCCAGGCCGCTCGCGTGCTCGCGGTCTACTGGCCGATCCAGGCGGAACCCGACCTGCGCCCGCTTGCTGCTGCCTGGCGGGCGGTCGGCAAGACTGTCGCGCTGCCGGTCATGGGGGGTCCCAACGGCGGACTTCTGTTCTGCGCGTGGCAGGACGATTCAGATCTGGAGATGGGACCGTACGGCATTCCGATCCCGCGGGACAGAGCGCCGGTGGCGCCGGACTGCCTCGTCATTCCCTGCCTCGGCTTCAACGTCATCGGCGGTCGTCCCTGGCGCCTCGGCTACGGGGCCGGCTATTACGACCGGACTCTCGCACTTCGGCCGGTGCCTGCCATCGGTGTGGCCTACGACGAGGCCGACACCGATCAGTTCGAGCCCAACGTCATGGATGCGCCGCTGTCGGCTCTGGTGACGCCGTCGCGGGTCATCAACTCCATCGCTTCGCCCTGATTGAAGCGTTCCACCCAGTTGACGAATTCCTCAGCCGGCATCGCCTTCGCGTACAGGAATCCCTGCACCCGGTCGCAGCCGAATTCGCGCAGCAGGTGAACCGCCGCCGGATTGTCCACGCCTTCGGCAAGCGCGCGCAGGTTGAAGGCGTGGGCCAGGTCGATCAGCGCCTTGACGATCTGCTGATCGCCGCGGTCGTTCACCAGGTTCTGGATGAACAGGCGATCGATCTTCAGTTCATGCACCGGGAACTGGCGCAAGTAAGCGAACGATGAGTATCCGGTGCCGAAGTCGTCGATCGACAGTTCGCAGCCGATGTTGCGCAGTGCGCGCATGCATTCGATCGTCGCATGTTCGTTGCGCACGATCGAGTCCTCCGTCAATTCAAACAGCAGGCGGCTCGGCGACAGGCTCCAGGTCTCGCAGGACTGCGCGACCTGGGTGGCGAAACCCGGATCGTTGGCGGTCTTTGCCGACAGGTTGATGCCGATGCTCAGGTCCAGGCCGCGGGCCTGCCAGCCCATCTGCTGGCGCAGCACCGTATTGATCACGAACTGCGTCAACTGGCCGATCATGCCCCGATCGTCGCAGATCGACGCGATCAGGGTCGGCGTCACCTGCAGCGGATGCTCGCGCGGCCAGCGGATCAGCGCCTCGGCCGCAAAGCACTGGTTGGTCGCCAGGTCGATCTGCGGCTGGAAGTGCACTTCCAGTTCGTTGGCGTAGAGGTTGCGGCGCAGGGCGTGCTCGATCTCCACCAGCCGTGCCGCGCTGTCGTCGGCGCCGATCTGGCGCACGTCGAGCCGGTTCTCGTGTTCCGATGCCAGCAGGCGGCCGTCCCACGCGCCCTGCAGCAGGCCGCCCATGCCGACCGCATCGCTGCGGCTCCAGGCGCCACCAATGACCGGCTGCAATTGCGCGGTCGTCGTCTTGCCGTCCGGCAGTTCGATGACGATCGGCGGGTAGAGCGTTTCGCGAAAAGCGGTGGCGATGGTCGACGCGACCGACTCGTTGGCCACGTCCGCCAGCAGCACCCAGACCTCGTCATGCGACGCCACCGCATAGCGGTCTTCCGGACGCAGGCGCTCCTCGATCCGCTCCTGAACCGCCGCCAGCACCAGGCTCGCATGCGGGTCGCGGGCGAGTGCCTGGAGGTGGTCGGAGCGGTTCAGCCGCATCGCCAGCAGCAGCGGGCGACCGTTGAACTTGCGCGCAAGCAACTGCTGGCCGAAAGCCAGCAACTCGTTGGGGGTCAGGCGACGCTTCGGTGATGATTCCATTTAGGAGACGATTCCATTTTGCTTGGCGATCTCGTCCAGGTAATAGTCCCGGAGCTTGAATCCGAACGCTCCCGCCGGCAGGCCGCGTGCGATCCGCAAGGGTTTGTGGTCCTTCTTCTTGCCTTCCAGGAACAGGTCGCGCTCTTCGGGTTGTGCCAGCGGCGACTTGTCCGGGTTGCTCAGGATCAGCACCTTCGGCTCCAGGCGGCGGATACGATTGTGTGCCACCACCACGCCGATCTCGCCCGAGGTCAGCTCGATCATCGAGCCGACCGGGAAGACCCCGACCGCCTGGACGAACTGCTCCACCATCGGCTCGTGAAACGAAGTGCCGCTCCACTCGTAGAGGTTCATCAGGGCATCCTGCGGCGCAGACGCGTTGGCATAGGCACGGGGCGTGATCAGCGCGGCAAACGAATCGGCGATCGCCGCCATCTTGCCGTAGACGCTGATCGCGTTGCCCTTGAGTCCGCGCGGGTAGCCGGAACCGTCGATGCGTTCGTGGTGCTGGGCGATGCCGATCATGACCGGGGTGGGCAGCTGCGGACCGTCGACGAACACGTCCAGCGCCAGGCTGACGTGCTCGCGCATCTTTTCGAATTCCTCCGGCGTCAGCATTCCGGGCTTTTCCAGGATCGAGCGTGGAACTTTCGTCTTGCCGATATCCGCCAGCATCCCGATCTGGCCGAGGTAGGCCAGTTCCTGCTTCGGGAAGCCCAGATGCCGCCCCAGGGCGACCAGGTACAGCGCAACCTTCACGCCATGGTTGTAGGTATTCAGGTCCTCTTCCCGCAGCCGGGCGATCCACATCAGGGCGTCGGGGTTGTCCAGCATGCTGTCGACCATGCTGTCCACCGCGCCCGCCACCTGTTTCAGCTCCGGCGCCCGGCCTTTGCGCAGGTCACCGATCACGT
>JBBRJB010000511.1:0-2851 GCA_038220085.1 Burkholderiales bacterium | reverse complement strand
GGTCGATATCGTCGTCAACAACGCCGGGGTTTCACACCGCAACCAGCCGGTGCTGGACGTCTCGGAAGCGGAATTCGATCGCGTCTACGCCATCAACGTCAAGAGCATCTTCTGGAGCACCCAGCACTTCGTGCCCTATTTCCGCAAGCAGGGCGGCGGTACCTTCATCAACATCGCATCCACGGCGGGCGTGCGTCCGCGGCCCGGCCTGGTCTGGTACAACGGCAGCAAGGGCGCTGTGATCGTCATCTCCAAGACCCTGGCGGTAGAACTCGCGCCTGACAAGATCCGCGTGAACTGCATCAATCCGGTGGCCGGGGATACCCCCCTGCTGGCCACCTTTATGGGTCAGGACACGCCGCAGATGCGGGAGAAGTTCATCGGGACGATCCCGCTGGGCCGCCTCTCGCAGCCGCTGGACATCGCCAATGCGGCGCTATTCCTTGCGTCCGACGAGGCCGCGTTCATCACCGGTGCCTGCCTTGAAGTCGACGGGGGGCGCTGCGTCTGACTCCGACGGCGGGGTGGTCGACGAGACGGTAGCTGTACCGTCGCCCGCGTGAGCGATCGCCCCCGTCGGCCGTTGCAGGCGACCGGCGCCGGCCCTGTCGGCGCCTGCGCCTGAGGTAGTCGCCTGCCCGGCGGCGATTTCCGCCTTCTCGGCCCTTGGCGTGCCGAGTGCCTCTGCGCTGGCCGCCCCGGCAGGCGATGTTGCCGATGGCAAGGGTGGCCTTTCCCCCAAAGCCAGGCGCGCGGCAAGCTGGAACTGCAGCGATGCGTCGCGCGGCCGGTCGATGGATTCATACAATTGCGCGAGCGCCACCCGGGCGGACACAGTGTCGCCGGCCGCCAGCGACCCCAGAAGATAGGCTTCCGCCTTGCCCCACAGCTTTTCAGACGCGCATACCCGTCCCAGCATTTCCAGCAGCTTCGGTTTGTCGCCGTGGCGGGCACGCCATCGCTCCAGTTGCTCAAGCCGCTGCCGGGGCGGCAGCGCTGCCATCGCCCCGTAGGCCTCCACCGTCGCTTCGTCATAGCCGGCGTCGAGCACCGTCAGTGCGATCTTGCGCGCATCGTCCGGATCTTCGGCACGAGCCAGCGCCGACACTGTCGGGGCGGCCAGTTCCGTCGCCTTGCGCTCGTCGCTGCGCAAGGACTTCCACAACTCCCGGATAGCCCGGCCGTTGCCCTCGCGCGCTGCGAGAAGCTGCTGATATGCGGTCAGGCGCAAGCCTGCGGCTTCGGCGGTGGACATGCGGCCGCGCTTGCTGAGCAGACGGATCGTCTCCAGCACGCGATCCCAGCGACCGGATTGTCGATAGGCGCCGAGGGCGGTTTCAAGGGCCATCGGCTGCTGTGCACCCCCGGCGGTCATCCTGTCAACCGCATCCAGCGCCTTGGCCGGCTGCTGATCGTCGAGCGCGAATTCGGCCTGAACCATCAGCGCGGCAGCATTGGTCTGGCCCGACCTGCTCGCCTGCCTGATCCAGTCGTCGCGACGCTCCGGCGCGCCCAGGCGGTGCGCCGATCGCGCGGCCAGGATGGCGGCTGCACCGACGCCTTCGCCGGCTTCGCGCGTGGTTGCCACCGCAGTGGCGGCGAGTTTCTCCGCCCGGTCGTATCGACCCTCATAGTGTGCAAGGATCGCTCCCTGGAGGGCTCGGGTGGAGCGTTGCTCGCGGCGGCGCTCACGGTAGGTGCGGATCCGCTGAGGCAGTGCCATGGTCTTGCCGAGGGCGAGCAGGACGACATGCAGCACGAAGAAACTCAGTACCGTAAGGAGCAGCGCCATGTTGCTCGACAGCTCGATCCGGTACGGTGGCCAGAGAATGGCGACGTTTCCGTGATTCGAGCGCAGCACCAGTGCCAGCACCACCGCGCCGGCAAACGCCATGAACAGCCAGATCGCCCCGCGCAGCATTATGGACGCTTCTCGCTGGCGGCGCGGGCAGCCTTGACGGCGGCAAGCGATTCCGAGAGTGACGGCAGTTCCAGCGTGAGAGGCTGTGACTGAAGGCTCTGGAGTGTCGCGATTGCGGTCTTCACGTCATGCTGCTCGGTATCGAAAAGTCGTTGCATCGATTCAATGACCCGTTCGAGATCCTTGCGGAACAGCGCCTCGTTGCGGTTCAACAGGTTGAGCCGCCCGTTGAGCAGCAACAATTTGAGGTTCTCTCGTGCCACCCGCTTCTGCTCGGGTGCCAGCAGCAGGCTGTCCGGTTTGTCGATCCGGCGGATGGTCACAAGGTTGCGAAACTCCTGGCGAACAGCCTCCAGGCTCTTGGCGCCACTCTCTACCACGGTAGTGTAAATGCGCTCCAGCGCGGACTTCTTCGGTTCCGGCGGTTCTGTGGCCGCAGGCGCCGGCGTCGGGCCTCCGGCGGATTGCACCGTGGACGGATCGGCGCCGGGAGCGGGAGAAGCAGGAGTTTGCGGGGTCGCAGATTCGGGCTGTGCCGCTGGCGGATTGGCATCGGCAAGCAGCGGCAAGCGATCGACCCGGCTGATTATTTCATCCAGCCGCGCGGCCAGGCGGGTCAGGTCGATCTCGGGAAGCGACTTCAGGCGCTCGATGTCCTGCAGGATGAGCCGCCTTGCGCCGAGGGCCTGCGATTGCTCGCTGCTGCCCAGGCGCCGCTCGGCACTTTGCAACGCCAGCAGCGCCGCCTGCACATTGCCGGTCAGTTCAAGGTGCTGGTTGGCCGTCGTCACGGCCTGTTCGACTTCCACCAGTGTGCTGTCGCCCCTGGTCTTGACGATTTCGTCGTAGAGAGCCGAAAGCTGTTCCTGCTGGCTGGCCGATTCCGAGATCTTCTTCTCCAGCGTTGCACTGCGTGACTGGAGTTGACTC
>JBBRJB010000510.1:0-2857 GCA_038220085.1 Burkholderiales bacterium | reverse complement strand
TGGCCGGCGTGCGCCTCGGCTACCTGGCCGCGTCGGCCGACTGGATCGAGCAGCTCGAGAAGGTCCGTCCACCTTACAACGTCGGCGTCCTCAACGAAGCGGCGGCCGTTTTCGCCCTCGAGCACGCCGAGTTGTTCCAGGCGCAGGCCCGGTTGATCCGGGACGAGCGCGAGCGCTTGCTGACCGCCCTGGGCGCACTGATCGGCGGCGATGGCCTGGCGCAGGTGTTCCCGTCCCAGGCGAATTTCGTGCTGGTGCGCTTGGCCGATGCCGGCTCGCCCCCGCCGGAGGCAGCCGCCGCACGGGGCACCGCGGTCGCCGCGCGGATGCGGGAATCCGGGGTCCTGATCAAGGACGTCGGTAGAATGCATCCGATGCTGCACAATTGCCTGCGGCTGACCGTCGGTACCCCCGAGGAAAACCGGCAGATGCTGCTCGCATTGCGCCAGGCCTTGTCCCTCGCGCCGTCCGACTCCGTCCGCCGCTGAAGCAAACGATACCTCCGGAGCACCGGAGCCGAAGCAACCGTCCGCTGTCTCACAGCCTTTCACCCCATGCGCAGCGCCGAAGTCACCCGAAACACCGCAGAGACCAGGATTCGTGCCAGCCTGAACCTGGATGGCACCGGCGTGGCCCGGCTTGCCAGCGGCGTGCCATTCCTCGATCACATGCTCGACCAGATCGCCCGTCACGGCCTGGTGGATCTCGAGGTCGAGGCGAGCGGAGACCTGCATATCGATGCCCATCACACGGTTGAGGACATCGGCATCACCCTCGGCCAGGCGCTGGCCAAGGCGATCGGCGACAAGCGGGGCGTGCGCCGCTACGGTCACGCCTACGTGCCGCTGGATGAAGCGCTGTCGCGGGTGGTCGTCGATTTCTCGGGCCGCCCGGGGCTGCAGTGGCACGTGCAGTTCACCCGAGCGATGATCGGGCAGTTTGATGTCGACCTCGCCCATGAGTTCTTCCAGGGACTGGTCAACCACGCGCAGATGACGGTGCATATCGACAATCTGCGCGGCGACAATGCGCACCATCAGTGCGAAACGATCTTCAAGGCGTTCGGCCGCGCGTTGCGCATGGCCGCGGAATTCGATCCCCGCGCCGGGCAGTCCATCCCCTCCACCAAGGGCAGCCTGAGCGGCTGACAAGCGACGGCAACGGACCATGTCGGCTAGCCGATCGATTGCCGTGGTCGACTACGGAATGGGAAACCTGCGCTCCGTGGCGAAGGCGCTTGAGCACGTCAGCCCGAAATCGCGGGTCACGATCACCGGTGACGCCGCCGTCATCCGGCAGGCCGATCGCGTGGTCTTCCCGGGGCAGGGGGCCATGCCCGACTGCATGCGTTACCTTGCCGCGAGCGGACTGACTGAGGCGATCCTGCACGCGGCGGCCACCAAACCGCTGTTCGGCGTCTGCGTCGGCGAGCAGATGCTGTTCGATCGCAGTGCGGAGGGCGACACCGCCGGTCTCGGCGTCCTCAAGGGCCAGGTGGTGCGCTTCGACTCGGCAGGCTCCGGGGCAGGGCCTGGGCGCCTGAAAGTGCCGCACATGGGTTGGAACCAGGTGCTGCAGACGAAGCCCCATCCGATCTGGGCCGGCATCGATCAGGACGACTACTTCTACTTCGTGCACAGCTACTATGTCGTACCCGCCGACAGTTCCATCGAAGCGGGGCGGACACAGTACGGTCTGGGCTTTACCAGCGCGGTAGCCCACGATAACATTTTCGCCACACAGTTCCACCCCGAGAAGAGCGCGGCGAGCGGATTGCGCCTCTACGAGAATTTCATCCACTGGCAGCCTTGACCGGCTGATCACCGCGGCAAATCCATGTTGTTGATTCCAGCGATCGATCTGAAGGACGGGCGTTGTGTCCGCCTCAAGCAAGGCAATCTCGCAGACGAGACGGTCTTTTCCGAAGACCCCGAGGCGGTGGCACGGCACTGGCTCGGCCTGGGTGCCGAACGCATCCATCTGGTGGATCTGGACGGCGCGGTGGCGGGCAAGCCGCAGAACGCCGCCATCATCCGGGCGATCGTCGAAGCGGTCGGGGCCGAGGTGCCGGTTCAACTCGGCGGCGGCATCCGGTCGCTGGAAACGATAGAACGCTACCTGGACAGCGGCGTCAGCTACGTGATCATCGGCACCGCGGCGGTGAAGAGCCCGGGCTTCCTGCACGATGCGTGCAATGCCTTCCCGGGGCAGGTCATCGTCGGCCTCGATGCCCGCGACGGCAAGGTCGCCACCGACGGCTGGAGCAAGCTCACCCGCCACGACGTCACCGACCTGGCGCGCAAGTTCGAGGGGTATGGCATCGAGGGCATCATCTACACCGACATCGGCCGCGACGGCATGCTCACCGGCGTGAACATCGAGGCCACGGTCAAGCTGGCCAAGGCGGTGAGCGTGCCGGTGTACGCCTCGGGCGGGGTCACCAACCTCGACGACATCGACAAGCTCCTGGCCGTGGAATCCGAGGGCATCGACGGGGTCATCCTCGGCCGGTCGCTCTATGAAGGAACGCTGGACTTCACGGCTGCGCTCGGACGAACCGGCGTTGTCTAGCCCACCCGCCAGCCTTTCCGGCCTGACCAAGCGGATCATTCCCTGCCTGGACGTGACGGATGGGCGGGTCGTCAAGGGTGTGAACTTCGTGTCGCTGCGCGACGCCGGCGACCCGGTCGAGATTGCCCGTCGCTACGACGGTGAAGGTGCGGACGAACTGACCTTCCTGGATATCACCGCGTCCTCGGACCGGCGCGACATCATCCTGCACATCATCGAGGCGGTCGCCAACCAGGTGTTCATCCCTTTGACGGTCGGCGGAGGAGTGCGCGCCGTCGCGGACATC
>JBBRJB010000509.1:0-2871 GCA_038220085.1 Burkholderiales bacterium | reverse complement strand
CATGATTTGACCGCCGAAGGCCGCTGGCAAGGCGCGGGTTCGCCCCGATATCCGTCGATATCGGGGCGGTTCAGCAACGCGGCCAGCGGCTTTTGCCGGTCAAACCCGCAGGGCAAAGCGATGCGCGCGATCCGCGGTGTTGCCCGCAGGGGTCGATATCCCCGATATCGACCCCTGCGGGCGCCTGGCGCCTCATCACGCATCGCTTCGTCCTGACCCCGATTCATACTCCGACAGGCTCCTAGCCTTGCGCGCTGAGAGGGAAGTCACGAACCCATGACGAACCCGGCCGAAGCGCACCGACCGCTTGCCGGCGTCCGGGTGCTAAATCTGACCAACGTGCTCGCTGGCCCCTTCTGTTGCCACCAGCTTGCGCATCTTGGCGCCGACGTGATCAAGGTGGAGGCGCCGGGTGCGGGTGACCTGGCGCGTCAGCTCGGTGTGTGCCCGCCGGTCCGGTGGCCAGCGTTGCCGAAGCGCTCGATCTGCCGCAGATCCGAGACCGCGGCCTGCTCGCGCGATTCGACCGCGTCCCCGGCGTCGATCGTCCGGTGACGGTGGTCCGTACCGGCCTCGAGATCAACGGCACCCCGCCCTCGGTATCGACGCCGCCACCGGCTCTGGGCCAGGACACCGTTGCGCTCCTGAGGGAGATCGGCTATTCAGATCCCGAGATCGAGCGGCTGCGCGACTCCGGGGCGGTATGAGCGCCGCCGCCATGCCCGCCTTTGGTCAATCCCTGCAGAAGTGACAGAATCACGCCTTCGGCAGTGCGCAAGCCGGTAGCCGCGCGCCGCGCCTTTCCCGCGCGGCCTGCCTGAGCTCACGGAGACGGGTTCTGGAAATTTCCTTTCACGACGAGATCGAATCGCTCAAGCTCGGTGATGGCGAGACCTTCCATGGCGAAGGCATCATGGCAGTCACCAAGGCACTGCTGCAGTCCGGCGTGACGTATGTAGGCGGATACCAGGGCTCGCCGATCTCGCATCTGCTCGACGTGATGGTTCAGTCGCGCGACTACCTGGACGAGTTGGGCGTCCACGTCGAGGCATGTACCAATGAATCCTCGGCAGCGGCGATGCTGGCCGCGTCGATCATGTATCCGGTGCGCGGTGCCGTGACCTGGAAGTCGATCGTCGGCACCAATGTCGCTTCGGATGCCTTGTCCAACCTGTCGTCCCCGGGTGTACTGGGCGGTGCCCTTATCGTCGTCGGGGAGGACTACGGCGAGGGTGCCAGCGTGATCCAGGAACGCACCCACGCATTCGCGATGAAGTCGGCGATGTGGCTGATGGATCCGCGCCCGGACCTGCCGACGATCGTCCGAATGGTGGAAAAGGGTTTCGAGCTCTCCGAAGCGTCCAATACGCCGGTGATGATGGAACTGCGCATCCGAGCCTGCCATGTCCGCGGGAGTTTCCAGGCCCGCAGCAATCTCGCGCCTGCCATCTCCAGCCGTCAGCTTCAGCAGGAGCCCGCCGAGTTCCAATACGCGCGGCTGGCCCACCCGCCGGCGACTTTCCAGCATGAGAAGCTGAAGTACGACGTGCGGATGCCCGCGGCGCGCCGGTTCATAGAGACCGCCGGGCTCAACGAATTCGTCGACGGCCATCACCAGGAAGTCGGGCTCATCGTGCAGGGCGGCATCTACAACAGCGTCATCAGGGCGCTGCAGATCGCCGGCCTTGCCGATCATTTCGGCGGATCCACGATCCCGCTGCTGGTGCTCAACGTCGTCTATCCGCTGGTGCCCGGCGAAATAGAGCGCTTCTGCGCCGGCAAGCGTGCGGTGCTGGTGCTGGAGGAAGGCCAGCCCGAGTTCATCGAGCAGGAAATCGCGACCCTGCTGCGCCGGGCAGACCTGCCGACCCGGCTCCACGGCAAGGACCGGATGCATATGGGCGGCGAGTACACCGCCGATCGCGTGCTGGCAGGATTGTTGGCATTTCTGGGGGATCACCTCCCGACGGTGGATCTTGCGCCCGGACGCCAGTACGGGCAGGCTGTCCTTGCGCTTCGGCACGAAGCCGCAGAGCGACTCGGGTCGCCCGTGCCGGCGCGGCCACCGAATTTCTGCACCGGCTGCCCTGAGCGGCCGGTGTTTGCAGCGCTCAAGCTGGTCGAGCGGGAAGTGGGCAAGCTTCATATTTCAGCTGATATCGGCTGTCACGCCCTTGCCACGTTCGAGCCTTTTTCGTTCGGCAATTCCATTCTGGGATACGGAATGAGCATGGCGTCGAGCGCTGCGGTAAAGAACTTCTCCGCCAGGCGGCCGGTGGCGATCATGGGGGATGGCGGTTTCTGGCATAACGGCCTGCTGTCCGGTGTGTCCTCGACCCTCTTGAACAAGGGTGACGGGGTGCTGGTCATCATGAAGAACGGCTACACCTCCGCTACCGGTACCCAGGAGACGGTGTCGACGCCGCGGTCGGAATCCAAACGGGTGGCCGAGGGCAGCAGTGCAACCGCCACCGAGATGACGATAGAGAACACCCTGAAGGGCATGGGCGTGAAATGGCTGCGGACGGTGGACAACTATCGTGTCGCGTCGGTTCGCAAGGTGCTCCGCCAGGCGATCACCTCGCCGTTCACCGGGCTCAAGGTCGTCATCGCCGACGGCGAATGCCAGCTCGAGCGTCAGCGTCGGCTGCGCCCGGTCCGGGCCAGACGCCTGAAGGATGGCCTGCGGGTGGTCCGTACCCGCTATGGCGTGGACGAGGATACCTGCACCGGCGATCATTCGTGCATCCGGCTCTCGGGATGTCCCACCCTGACCGTCAAGGAGTCCGGCGACCCGCTCAAGCGCACACCGGTGGCCCATGTGACCAATGGCTGTGTCGGCTGCGGCCTGTGCGGGGAGGTCGCGATGGC
>JBBRJB010000508.1:0-2877 GCA_038220085.1 Burkholderiales bacterium | reverse complement strand
CATCAGCATGGTGAACGGAAACCACTCCCACGTATCGGCGATGACGATTGCGGTCAACGCCCAGTCTGCGCTGGTGATCAGCGCCGGAATGTCCCAGCCAAGCGCATTGAAGATCCACCAGAACGGGCTGATGTCGGGGGTGTACAGCACCTTCCAGATGATGGCCACCACGATCGGGGGCAGCACCATGGGAATAAGGAAAACGGTACGCAGTGCGACCAGGACGCTGGCGCGCAGGTTGAGCAGCAGCGCAAAGCAGAAGCCGAGAAGGAGTTGCAGTCCCACCGTCCAGAATGAAAGCTTGGCCTGGACCCAGAACGAATGGTGCAGGCGTGAGTCCGAGAGCATCACGTCGTAGTTGTTGAACGGATCCGAGAAATCCCAGGCGGTGCCGGGTCGGGTCAGGTCGAGCGGCGTGAAGCTGGTCAGCAGCAGGTAGATCGTCGGCGCCAGTGCGACGATGCCGAGCACGATGAAGGCGGGCCAGAGCATTCGCCAGTAGAAACGCTCGCGGGCCCTGGCGAACGAATGGCGTGCCAGGATCCCCTTTGAACCGTGCCTGCCCGGTTCGATCGTCTCGGCCGTCGCGATCCCGGAGCCCGTCATGCCGGCTCGCGCAGTGCACTCGACCAGACATCCGGGTCATGGACCGGCAATGGCGGCGGAAACCCGAAACCGACCTGTCGGTAGCGCAGCATCGCTTGCGCGTCGAGTGAGGCAACCATCGACGTCGAGCGTCCTGGTGATCGCCTCAGACCTTCACTCCCGCCTTCTGCAGATCGGCGATCGCCTGCTCCTGCGCCTCCTTCATGGCAGCGGCCGGCGACAACTGCTTGGTCGCGATCTTCTCGATCGCCTTGTTGATCTTGTCCCCGACCTGCGGGAACACCGGCACGGTCCGGTACTTCATGTAGCCTGACCGACCGCCGAGTTCCAGGACCTGCAGGTAGAGCGACGCGACGTCCTGGCCGTTGAGCGTCATTGCTTTCTTGTACTCCGGATCGGTGATGATCGAGCGGCGGCAGATCGCCGAGTAGCCTTTCTCCAGCGCGATCCGGCGCAGCGTGTCCTTGCTCATCGCCCACTGGATGAAGGCCCAGGCCGCTTCCTTCTTCTGCGATCCGAGCGGAATGCCGTAGCCGTGGCTGTTGGATCCCGGGAAGTTGCCCGCCGGCCCTGCCGGCATCAGCCCATAGCGGGCGGTTGCCTTGACTTTGCTGTCTTCGTGTTTCACAAGGGGGGTCTGCCATCCGATCGCCTGCGTCCGGATGTTGGCGCGACCGCCGATCTGTGCCCGCATCGCCTGGTCATCCGTATAGGACAGCACGCCCGAAGGTCCGTACGTGGTGAGCAGGTTTGCGTACCAGCCGGCGGCCTCGATAGCTTCCTTGGTGTCGAGGACCGGGAAGAGATCCTCCGGGGGCCCGCGAAATATCTTGCCGCCGAAGCCCATCAGGTAGGGAATCAGGTTCCAATGGTGCAGACGGTCGGCGACGAAGGGCGAGACGTTGTCTTTCTTGTTCGTTGCCTCGCAGACCTTGATCAGTTCGTCGAAGGTGGTTGGCATCTTGAGTCCGGCCTGGTCGATCAGATCGCCGCGCGATGCGCTCATGATCATCGCGCCCGCCTCCCAGGCAAATCCGTAGGTCGTGCCCTTGGCGTCCTGCATCGAACTCTGCGCGCCGGAAACGAAGTCCTTCGGATCCCAGTCCGGGGCCGTCAGGTTCGGATCATTGACGATCTCGTCGAGCGGCGTGAGCCACCCGGCCCCGATCCAGCGGCCCGAGTAGATGAAGGTCACGTTGCAGAAGTCGTAGGCCTGGCCCTTGGTCGACAGTTCCAGGTCCATCCGCTGGTTGTAGACCGAAAACGCCTGCAAGTCGAGGTTGACCTTCATGCCGGTCTGCGACTCGAACTCCGGGAGGTAGTCCTTCAGATACGTCTGGAACACGTGCTGGAAGCAGGCACCGTTGATTGTGACGCCGGCGAACTTCTTCCCCTGCCCGAGCACCGCGGGTGCATGCGCGCCGAGCGCGAGCGTGGCGCCACCCGCCGCGAGGGACCTGAGTACGCTGCGGCGCGCCGTGGGCATCGATCGTGCAGTGGGCAGGGTGGGCAGGGATTGAGAATCCGTATCCTCGTCCTGCCGGTTCACGGCAGAGCTTGGCAGCGAAGCGACTTTCATGTTCGGTGTCTCCTGTCCCGTGCCTGGGAGGCTGTCGGGGTCAATGCCGAATTCGAACGCCTGCAAATTGAACGCCGAGGCCAGGCTGAACGCCGAGGCCGGGCCGCCGCTCATTGGCGCTTCGATTCGGGCCCTAGCCTTGACGTTTCGCACCCTATCATGGCATAGTGGATTCGCTAACGCAACGCTCACTTTGCGGAACCGATTGACTGAAGGGATGGCGCCTTGGCCGCTCTGCCCGTTCCCGCCAGATGAAGGCGGAGCCGACGCTGAAGGACGTGGCCGTGCGGGCCGGGGTCTCCTTGAATACGGTTTCCCGCAGCCTGCGCGCACCACACACCGTGCGGCCGGAGTTGCGCCGCCGAATCCAGTCAGTGCTCGACGAGATGAACTATCTGCCGAACCGACTCGCGGGCGGACTGGCAGGCTCACAGACCGCGATGGTCGGCGTGATCGTAACCTCGCTTCACTATTCCGAGTTTGCGGCGATCATCGAAGTCATGCAGGAGCGTCTCGCCGATGCCGGCTTGCAACTGATGATCGGAAACAGTCGCTACGAACCCGACGAAGAACTGCGGCTGGTTCGGGCGATGCTGAGCTGGCGCCCCGCCGCGATCGCGATCGTCGGCACCGATCACCACCCGCGTGCTCGTGAACTGCTCGCCGCCGCCGGCCGACCGGTCATTGAAATC
>JBBRJB010000507.1:0-2890 GCA_038220085.1 Burkholderiales bacterium | reverse complement strand
GATCGCGCTGGGCGTTGCCGCGCTGATCGTGGTGCTGTCGGTGATGAACGGATTCCAGAAGGAGGTGCGCGACCGGATGCTGTCGGTGCTGTCCCATGTCGAAGTCTTCGGCAATGGCGGCATGGCCGACTGGCGCGCGGTTGCCGAAAAGGCACGGCAGGACGCGCGCATCGTGGGTGCAGCCCCGTTCGTGTCGGGCCAGGTCGTCGTGACCCGTGACGAGACCGTGCGCGGCGCGGCGGTGCGCGGCATCGATCCGCAGGCGGAGCCGACAGTGTCCGACATCGGCGTGCAGATGCGCTCGGGCAAGCTGGCGGACCTGGCGCCCGGCGAGTTCGGCATCATCATCGGCCGCGTGCTCGCCGACCAGCTCGGACTGCTGCCGGGCGACAAGCTCGCCATGATCGCTCCCCAGGGAACCGTCAGCCCGGCCGGCATCATCCCGCGCCTGAAGCAATTCACCATCCGCGGCATCTTCGAGTCCGGCCACTACGAATACGACAGCACGCTGATCCTCGCCCACATCGCCGACGCAGCGACGTTCTTCCGTGTCGACGGCGCCAGCGGTGTGCGGCTCAAGACCTCCGACATGCAGGAGGCGCCGGCGACTGCACGCGACCTCTCCAAACGGCTCGGGCCGAATTACCTGGTACGCGACTGGTCGCGGGAGAACCAGGTGTGGTTTGCCGCGGTGCAGGTGGAGAAGCGGATGATGTTCATCATCCTGACCCTGATCATCGCGGTGGCGGCATTCAACCTGGTGTCGATGCTGGTGATGACGGTGACCGACAAGCGTCCGGACATCGCGATCCTGCGCACGCTCGGCGCGTCGCCGCGCTCCATCCTCTCGATCTTCATGATCCAGGGTTCGATGATCGGCCTGCTGGGCACCCTGATGGGCGTGGCCCTGGGGGTGCTGATCGCACTGAACGTCGGCAACATGGTGGGCGCGATCGAGTCCCTGTTCGGCTTCCGGGTGCTGCCGCCCGGCATCTACGTGATCAGCGAACTGCCGAGCGACCTGCGCATGCCCGACGTGGCGTGGATCGCGGCGATCTCGTGCGTGCTGGCCTTGATGGCCACGATCTACCCGAGTCTGCGCGCCGCCGCGGTCCGGCCCGCGGAGGCATTGCGCTATGAGTGACGCGATGGATCGCGCCGGTGGGCCGGTGATCGCCTGCCGCAACCTGTCCAAGGTCTACACCCAGGGCAGCCGTGTGCTGCAGGTGCTGGAATCGGTCGACCTCACGGTGCAACGGGGTGACGTGGTCGCCATCGTGGGCGCGTCCGGATCGGGCAAGAGCACGCTGCTGCACCTGCTGGGCGGACTGGACGACCCAAGCGGGGGCGAGGTGGTGGTGGAAGGCCATCGACTGGACCAGCTCGACGAAACACGGCGCGGGGTGCTGCGCAATCGCAAGCTCGGCTTCGTCTACCAGTTCCATCATCTGCTCGGTGAATTCTCGGCAACCGAGAACGTCGCCATGCCTTTGCTGATTCGCGGGCTCTCGCGCAAGGACGCCAATGCGCGCGCCGACAAGCTGCTGTCCCTGGTCGGCCTGGCCGATCGACGCAGCCATCGTCCGGGTGAGCTGTCCGGCGGCGAGCGCCAGCGGGTCGCGCTCGCCCGCGCGATGGTCACCGAGCCGAGTTGCGTGCTGGCGGACGAGCCTACCGGCAACCTCGACGTGAAGACGGCGCGCGAAATGTTCGGGATGCTGCGCGCACTGGCCCGGCAACTGGGCTCGGCGGTCATCATCGTCACTCACGACCTGGAACTGGCTGCGCGAACCGATCGCCACATGGCCCTGCGCGACGGCCGGCTCAAACCGGTTCACGTGGAAGTGCCGTTGGTGGCGGAAGTGGGCGATGACCCGGCAGCCACCTGAATCCGGCGCCTGATCCTGGGAGCGGTCGTCATGCTCATCGATACCCACTGCCACCTGGACGCGTCGGAGTTCGCTGCCGATCGACTGCAGATGCTCGCGGCCTCCCGTGAGGCCGGGGTTGGCGCGTTTGTGGTGCCGGCCATTGCCGTCGATTATTTTGCCGGCGTTTATCAGCTGGTGGACGCGCATCCGGATGTCTACTTTGCGCTCGGCATCCATCCACTCCTGGTCGACCAGTCGGCGGACCGCGACCTTGTGGTGCTGCGCGCGCGGGTGGAGGCGGCCCGGGCCCATCCGCGATTCGTCGGCATCGGTGAGATCGGGCTCGATTTCTTCATCCCCGGCCTGGACCTGGAGCGCCAGGAGCATTTCTTCATCGAGCAGATGCGCCTGGCGAAGGATTTCGAATTGCCGGTCATCCTGCACGTGCGGCGATCGGTGGATGCGGTGGCCAAGCAGATGCGGCGGTTCAGGCCGGTGAGTGGCATCGCACATGCGTTCAACGGCAGCAGCCAGCAGGCCGGGCAGCTGATCGACCTTGACCTGGCGCTCGGCTTCGGCGGCGCGATGACTTTCACCCGGGCACTCAATATCCGTCGCCTGGCGAGTTCGCTGCCGCTGGATGCCATCGTGCTGGAAACCGATTCACCGGACATCTCGCCGGCGTGGCGGCATCCAGAGCGCAATTCGCCCGCGGAGTTGCCGGGCATTGCCCTGGTGCTCGCCGAACTGCGCGACATCGACCGCGATGATGCCGTACAGGCGACGGCGCGCAACGCGCGCCGGGTCCTGCCGGCACTGGGAAACTGATCGCCGGCTGAGCGCCGGCTGATCGCCTGGCCTAGGCCGGGTCGACCTTCGCCGTATCGACCCCGGTGCCCCGGTGGCCTACGCTGCCTGGTCATGCCAGCCAGTGCGTTCCGGTTGCTGCCGACCGCCCGCCAGCTTGCGGCCTCGTTGGTTGCGGTCGCCAGCGTGATACACCTGAGCGGTCGCCTGCC
>JBBRJB010000506.1:0-2907 GCA_038220085.1 Burkholderiales bacterium | reverse complement strand
CTTGCGGACCAGGCGCTCTATGCCGCGAAGCGAAACGGCAAGAACCGGTCCGAGTTCGTCAGCTTCGCAGACTTACCTCACTGTCCGGCCTGAGGACGGCGGCACGACCCGCGCTTCGCGCCTTGCACGGGAGTTGAGTAGTCGCGAGCAGCGTAAACCGTCATCGGCGCCTCAGTCGGACCAGCCTGCGCATCCGGGAAGTCTGGAAGATCGATCCACGGACCTTCTGGAACTACAGCGAGGGCGCCACCCATGCGGCCAACGAGATCGCTGTGGGTGCCGGCCATGTCGACATGGCCAGCGATTTCGATCGCAATCGCAATGCGATGATCGAGACCGGGCGCATCAAGGCCGACGACACCAAGATCGTCTGGACCTCCGACCCTCTGCCCAACGACGCGATCGCGCTCCCCAGGGAAGCGCCACAGTCGCTGAAGGATCAGGTGCAGCAGATTCTCACGGCGATAACACCGGACCAGGCCATGACGTCGACATGCCGGCGACCGCCGATGGATCGCGCTGGCGTCGCCGCGTCCGTCGCACCACGATCCTGGTCGCCGTCGTCGGCTTCTATTCGATCTGCTGGGTCCTCGCCGGGGTGGACCTCGGACGGCTCGCCAGCGGTCTGCCCAAGCTCTGGCATTGGCTTGGCCAGGCGTGGCCGCCGCGCCTGGACGAATTGCCCTTGTTCATGATCCGGATGGCGGAGACCATCGCAATGGCGGCCATCGGTACCACTGTCGCCGTCGCGCTCGCGCTGCCGATGGCCGTCCTCGGCAGTCGCAACCTCACACCACTGCCGTGGCTGTATCACCCCGTGCGCTGGTTCCTGAATGCGCTGCGTGGAATCGACTCTTTCGTCTTCGCATTGCTGTTCGTGGCGGCGGTGGGCCTCGGTCCGTTTGCCGGCGTGATCGGCATCGCCCTGCATACCTGGGGCAGCGCTGCGAAGCTTTTCGCCGATCACCTCGAGAACATCAGCCTCGGACCCTTCGAAGCGATCCGCACGACCGGCGCCGGACGGCTCACCGCTATCCTCTACACCGTGCTGCCGGACGTTCTGCCGGTCTTCGCATCCACCGCGCTGTTCTGGTGGGAATTCAACGTGCGCGCGTCCACCGTGCTCGGCGTGGTCGGCGCAGGTGGCATCGGGCAGGAACTCAAGAACAGCATGGACCTGCTCGATTTCCCGCGGCTGTTCACGATCATTGCGCTCATACTGGTGGTGGTGACTGCCCTGGATCAGTTCAGTTCATGGCTGCGCCGGAGGCTCGTCTGAATTGAGCGCCGCGCTGACGCCTCCTGAACCGGCATGCCCCGTCGCTCACGCCCGTCTGTCGGTACGATCGATCTCCAAGCGATTCGGCCAGCACCAGGCGCTGGATGACATCTCCTTCGACATCCCGGAGGGGCAGATCGTTGCAGTGCTGGGTCCAAGCGGCGTGGGAAAGACCACACTGTGCCGCTGCGTGTCCGGTCTCCTGGCGCCTGACGAAGGATCGGTCCATGTCGCCGGGGCGGACATTCGCCAGCTGCGCGGACGCAGCCGCCGCCGGGTCGCGGTCATCTTCCAGCAGTTCAACCTGGTCAGCCGCCTGAGCGCGCTCGACAACGTGCTGGGCGGTCGCCTCGGTCACGTGAGTGCCTGGCGCGGGTGCCTGCGGCAGTTCTCGGCAGGCGATCGGCAGATGGCACTGGAGTGCCTCGACCGGGTCGGCTTGCTGGACCGGGCAGGGCAGCGAGCCGACACCCTGTCCGGCGGCCAGCAACAGCGCGTAGCCATTGCGCGGGCGTTGGCCCAGGAACCGGATCTCGTCGTGGCCGACGAGCCTATCGCCAGCCTCGACCCGCAGACCGGGTCGGAGGTCATGGCGCTGCTGCGAGGCATCTGCCACGAGAACGGTGTCTCGGTGCTCTGCAGCCTGCACCAGTTCCAGCAGGCAACTTCCTATGCCGATCGCCTCATCGCGCTTGTCGGCGGCAGGCTGGTCGCCGACCGCCCGGCACATCTGTTCGACAGCGGCCTTGCTGCGCAGGTCTACGGTGGAGCCCGGCGTGATGCCTCGTTGCGGTCAGCCCAGATCCTGTGAGGCGCCGGCGTCCTCCGCCGGGGAGGCGGTGCTGCGCCTCGCCGCCTCTCGTTTTCCGAACACGGTGTCGAGCGCGCGCACCAGCTTGTGCGCGGCACCGGAGATCGCCTGATCGACATTGGCAGCCTGATCGCTGACCGAAGTCGGCTGAAGTCCAGCCACCCGGGCCTCCATCAGACAACGCTTGTCGTCCCCCCCGGCTTTGCCGCTGTTGACATCGCTCAGATGGACCTCGACGCGGGTGATACGGTCGGAAAACCGCTGCAAAGTCGATCGCAGGTCCGCTTCCACGTGAGCGGCGAGGCCTTCCGACCCGACAACATTGTTATCGGTGTTGAGTTGTATCTGCATGGTGGTTGTTCTCCTGAAAAGACTGATCCTGTGGGCCGCGGCAATATCCGAGCCCGTCCTCCCTCTGCGCCAAACCGATCGCATAGAATCCGTGGCGCACACCCGGCCCATGGGGCCGCGATATTCGCCGCCGCTGCTGCTGCTGCGCCATCCACTCGCGCCCGGACGCAACCATGCTCGAAACCCACGCCTTGCGCAGACTGAGCGTAGGTCCGATCGATCTGATCCTGAACGCCGGAACTTGCCTGGCCATCGAGGGAAAGTCCGGTTCCGGCAAGAGCGTGCTGCTGCGGATGATTGCAGATCTCGACCCTCACGACGGCGAGATGACCCTCGATGGCAAGGCCTGTTCGAGCATGCCCGCGCCCGCGTGGCGTCGGCAGGTGACCTACGTGCCGGCCGAATCGGGCTGGTGGGCAGATGAGGTGCAAGCACATTTCTCAACCGGAACCGACTTTGCTGCGCT
>JBBRJB010000505.1:0-2910 GCA_038220085.1 Burkholderiales bacterium | reverse complement strand
CCGCCGGAGCCGATCGACAGCAGGCCGTGCTCGGGCTCCAGCACGTCGCCGTTGCCGGTGATGATCAGCGAATGCTCCTTGTCGGCCACCGCCAGCATCGCCTCCAGGCGCCGCAGCATGCGGTCGGTGCGCCAGTCCTTGGCCAGTTCCACCGCCGCGCGCATCAGGTTCGCCGGATACTTCTCCAGCTTGCTTTCGAAGCGCTCAAACAGGGTGAAGGCATCCGCAGTACCGCCGGCAAAGCCGGCGATGACCTTGCCGTTGTGAAGCCGCCGGACCTTGCGTGCGCTGGCCTTGATCACGATGTTGCCCAGGGTCACCTGGCCGTCACCACCCAGGGCGACCTGGTCGCCGCGCCGCACCGATACGATTGTCGTCATGTTTACCCCGCCACGTTCAATGGGATGACTTGGGGATCATACGGCCCGATTCAATAACCCCCCTGATGTTACGATGCTTGTCCCATGACGACCGCCTCCCGCGCGACCGGAATCAAGGTCCTGATCGTCGAGGACGACATGACGATCGCCGCGAACCTGCACCAGTTCCTGGAGCTGCGGGGCTTCATCGTCGACGTCGCGTACGACGGGCTCGCAGCCATCGGCCGGCTCAGCGCTGAATCCTATGATGCGATCCTGCTCGACCTGGGCCTGCCGCGGGCCGACGGTTTTCAGGTGCTGGAAGCGCTGCGCCGCCGGCTGCTGCTGTCGACCCCGGTGCTGCTGCTGACCGCGCGCGGGGAACTCGATGCGCGGCTGCAGGGCTTCGAGCTGGGCGCCGACGATTACCTGGCCAAGCCGTTCGCGCTCGCCGAGGTCGAGGCCCGCCTGCTGGCGCTGCATCGCCGTACCACCGGCGCGGTGGTTTCGCATGAGTCGCGCGCCGGATCGCTGCGGCTCGACCGGCGCACGCGCGAGGTTCACGTCGGGGACAACCCGGTCCGGCTGATGCCGCGCAGCATGGTGATCCTGGAGCGGCTGATGCGGGACCCCGGCGAAGTGGTCGGACGGCGTGAGATCGAACGGCTGCTCTGGCCGGACGACGACGGGGCGCCGGATGCGCTGAGAAGCCAGATCTACCTGCTGCGTCGGGCCTTGTCGGAGGGCGGCTACGAAGGCTTCGAGACGGTGCACGGCGTCGGCTATCGCTTGAGGCCCGAGCCGCCGCGATAACGACGCTGCAGCAACGGATCAGCGTCGCCGTCACCGCGGTGCTTACGTTGTTCATCATTGTCCAGGGCCTGCTCGCCTACAGTTCGCTGGAGGAGCAGGAGGACGAACTCGTCGACAGCATCGTCGTCGCGGAGGCGAAGCGGCTGGTCGACAAGATGGCCGCCGGTGACACGATGCTGCAGTCCTCGCCGCAGCCGGTCCGGCTCGCCCCGAAACTGCTGGCCTGGCTGGTGCCGTCCGACCAATCCCCCGGGTCGACCACGCTACCGACCCACCTGGCCGGTCTCGCCGAGGGACCGCATCGGCTCTACCTGCAGAATGAGGTCCTGCATGCGGTGGTCACGCCGGCGCCGGGCGGCCGGCTGGTGGTGCAGTACGACGCGACCGAGAACGAACAGCTCGTCTATCAGTTCGGCATCGACCTGATCGCAACCGGCGCCCTGTTCATCGTCCTCGGCTGGGTGATGTCCCTGCTCCTGGCGCGGATCGTGGTCGCGCCATTCAGCCGACTCGCCCGCCAGCTGGCGCAGTGGGCGCCCGGCGACGAGGCGCGTCCCGTCGGGCGATCGGACGAAGAAGCCATGCTGCTGCAGGCATTCGACGCCGCCCAGCGGCGCCTCGACGTGGCCCTGGCCCGCGAGCGGGAGTTCGCGGCCAATGTCCGCCATGAAGTGCGCACCCCGCTAACGGCGCTGCGCACCGATGCCGAGCTCCTGCTGCTGACGCTGTCGCCCGCACCCGATGTGAGGCAGCGGCTGGAGAGGATGATCGAGGCGGTCGATTCGATCGCGGACGGGGTCGAGGCACTCCATGCGTTGTCGAGTGCGGCGCCGGCGCGGACCGAACCGGTCGACCTGAATGCGTGCGTCGACAACGCCTGGGCCAGTCTCCAGCATCTGAACGGCCAGGGCCGAATGCAGCTGCGCAACCGGCTGGGCGGCGAAGCGCCGCCGGTGCTGGACCGCCAGGCGCTGATGACGATCCTGCGCAACCTGCTGCGCAACGCCATCGAGCACGCGTCGCCCGGGATCTGCGAAGTCCGGCGGACCCGGACCGGTATCGAGATCGCCGACGACGGGCCGGGCATTCCCGAGCACGACCTGGGTCGCATCTTCGACCGGCATTTCAGCAGCCGGCTTGCCGATACGGGTGGCGGCGGCGGCGAACCGAAGAATCGCGGCCTCGGTCTCGCGATCGCCCGGCAGACCGCGGTCCAGCAGGGCTGGGCGCTGTCGGTACGGCCGGGTGAAACAAGCGGCAGCGTCTTCGCGCTCGATTTCACGCCGTAGCGATTCCTGTGGCGATTCGACACCTTTTCGACAAAGGTTCGACGCAACTTAGAAGCGCCCCACGCCAGCATCCCGGTTCCTTCCGAGGTTCCACCGATGCCCGCTTCGATCCATTCGCTGTCCGCCGCCCTTCGTCGACTGCCCCGTCTGCCCCGTCTGTCCCGTCTGTCCCGTCTGCCCCGCCCGGTCCTCACGACCGAGACGCTGGCGCTGCTGGCGAGCCTCTACTTCGCCTTCGTCTCCAACCGGCTGTTCTGGGGCGCCGCGCTCGCCGATCGCGACTGGGCGATGCCGGCCACCTGGACCTATGCCGCATCGCTGCTGGTCGCGCTGGTGTGCCTGCACCTTGCGCTGCTGACCCTGGTGCTCAACCGATGGACCGCGCGGTTGCTGCTCGCGGCGCTGGTGATCGCGACCGCGATGGCGACCTACTACATGCAGGCGTACGG
>JBBRJB010000504.1:0-2910 GCA_038220085.1 Burkholderiales bacterium | reverse complement strand
CGGACGGTTTGACGACGGCACGCGAACTATTTACGATGGGTGTAAACACTTTCTGCTAATCGAAAACGGAGACAAAGTCCCCTCGATGCAACTGGATCTAGACGGAAGGACGGCCCTGATCATGGGCGGCACACGGGGGCTCGGACTGGCGTGCGCAACAGCATTGGCGGCGGAAGGCGTGCGAGTCCTGATCAACGGACGGGACCGGGCGCACGGCGAATCGGTTGCGGCAGGCCTGCGCGATGCGGTTTTCATTGCAGGCGACGTCGGGGTCGATGCCGACCGCGAGGCCCTGATCGACGCCGTGGGACGCATTGCCCAGCCCGACATCATCGTCACCAATGCCGGCGGTCCGCCGGCCGGTCAGTTCATCGACACCGACCTCGCCATGTGGCGCAAGGCATTCGAGACCAGCGTTGCCGGGCCGCTGGAAGTCGTGCGGGCGTTCCTGTCGCCGATGCGTGATCGCGGCTTCGGCCGGGTGATCAACGTCACCTCCTTCGTCGTGAAGGAGTTGTACCCGAACATGTCGCTGTCCAACAGCATGCGCGTCGGCTTGACCGGCGCCATGGGAGCGCTGGCGCGTGAGGTTGCCGCCGACGGCATCACCGTCAACGGCCTGCTGCCGGGCCTGATGGACACCGGGGCGCTCCAGCGGGTGATCCAGGACCGGATGAAACGCTCCAGTCAGTCCGAATCCGAAGTCCGCGAGGCAATGGCCGCCGGCGTTCCCATGCAGCGGCTGGGCAGCGCCGGGGACTTCGGGCCGCTGTGCGCATTCCTCGCGTCTCCCCGCGCGGCGTACATCACCGGGCAGAACATCTGCGTAGACGGCGGACTGACCCGCAACGTCATCTGAGCGCGCCCCTCATCGCCGCTGCCGGGGTCCGCCCGGCGCAGGCCCCTGAACGGCAAAACCCATTGGAGACCACATGATTCGAACCAGACTCGCCAAGTCGGCAATGCTGTCGGCGCTGGCCCTGGCCACCGCGGTCACGACCGCGTTCGCGCAGACATCCACCGGCGGCGAAGACGAGGTCACCATCGGGGTCATGACGGATATGAGCGGCGTGCTGTCCGACCTCTCCGGCCAGGGCTCGCTTACGGCGGTGAAGATGGCGGTCGAGGATTTTGGCGGCAAGGTGCTCGGCAAGCCGATCGTCGTCCTGGACGTCGACCACCAGAATAAGGCCGACATCGCTGCGAGCAAGGCCAACGAGTGGTTCGACGTGCAGAAGGTCGACATGATCACCGACCTCACCAATTCGTCGGTGGCACTGGCGGTGATCAGCATCGCCGATCGCAAGAACCGGATCGCGATCGTCAACGGCGCGGGGGCGACAAGAATCACCAACGACAGCTGCACGCGTCACAGCATCCACTACGCCTGGGACACCTATGCGATGGCCAACGGAACCGCCAAGGCGCTGCTCAAGCGCGGCGGCGACAGCTGGTACTTCCTCACCGCGGACTACGCCTTCGGCCACCAGATCGAGCGCGATGTGAGCCGGGTCGTCAAGGAGGCCGGCGGCAAGGTGCTGGGCAGTGCCCGCCACCCATTCAATGCCAGCGACTTCTCGTCGTTCATGCTCCAGGCCCAGGCTTCCGGTGCCAGGATCATCGGGCTGGCCAACGGCGGCACCGACACCATCAACTCCATCAAGTCCGCCCGCGAGTTCAAGCTGCTCGACGGCGGCCGCCAGAGCCTTGCGGGCCTGGCCGTATTCATCACCGACATCCACGGGGCCGGCCTGAAGGCCGCCGAGGGCCTGCTGATGACCGAGGCGTTCTACTGGGACGCCAACGACGAAACCAGGGAATGGTCACGACGGTTCTTTGATCAGATGAAGAAGATGCCGACCGCGATCCAGGCGGCCAATTATTCCTCGACGATGCATTACCTGCGCGCGGTGCGCGAAGTCGGCAGCACCGACGCGGACAAGGTGATGGCCCGGATGAAGGCGACGCCGATCAACGACTTCTTCGCCCGCAACGGCCGCATCCGCGAGGATGGCCGGATGGTTCACGACATGTACCTGATGCAGGTGAAGACACCGGCCGAGTCGCGTTATCCCTGGGACTACTACAAGACCCTGGCGACCATTCCGGGCGACCAGGCTTTCCAGCCGCTGTCGGAGTCGACCTGTCCGTTCGTGAAGAAGCCCTGACCCGGCTGCCGGCGCCCGCTCAGGCGGCGAGTCCCCGCCGCCTGCGGATCGATTTCTCCGCAGCCTCGAACCCGATCTCAGCCGCCAGTGCCAGCAGGGCAGCCGGTATCGCCCCGGCCAGCAGCAGCTCGCGGTCGTTCAGGGCCAGGCCGGTGACGATGCGCTCGCCGTAGCCTCCGGCCCCGATGAAGGCCGCGATGGTGGCGGTGCCGACATTGATCACGGCGGCCGTCCTGATGCCCGCAAGGATCAGAGGCAGTGCGATCGGCAACTCGATGGTGCGCAGGACCTGTTCCCGATGCAGTCCGAGCGCAGTGCCCGCTTCGGTCACCCCGGCGGGCACCGCCAGCACCCCGACACAGGTGTTCCTGACGATCGGCAGCAGCGCATAGAGCGTCAGCGCGACCAGCGCCGGCCAGGTCCCGATCAGGCCGGTCACCGAAATCAGCAGCGCGAGCATCGCGAGCGAAGGCACCGTCTGCAGCAGGCCTGCGCCCGTCAGCACCGGGGTGCGCAGCCGCGGCCTGCGCGCCGCCAGCACGCCCAGCGGGATGCCCAGCAGCGTTGCCGCAGCGACCGATACCGCGACCAGCATCAAGTGCTGGAGAGTGATCCGCGCCATGTCGTCGCCAAAGAGCTTGTCCAGCAGTCCGCGCTTCGGCGTCGCTCGCGATGCTCGCGCTGCTGATATCGGTGACCGGCCTGATCGGGACCTGGCCGGCGCTGGTCGCGCTGACGCTCT
>JBBRJB010000503.1:0-2916 GCA_038220085.1 Burkholderiales bacterium | reverse complement strand
ACCAACAAGCGCTTCGACGGCCACAACAGCGGCCACCGCCCGACGGTCAAGGGCGGCTATTTCCCCGTGTCGCCGGTCGATTCCTTGCAGGACATGCGCTCGGAGATGGTCCTCATCATGGAGCAGATGGGCGTACCGGTGGAGGTGCATCACCATGAAGTGGCCGGCGCCGGCCAGTGCGAGATCGGCACCAAGTTCGCCCCGCTGGTGCAGCGTGCCGACTGGCTGCAGATCCTCAAGTACGTGGTGCACAACGTGGCGGCCAGTTACGGCAAGACGGCGACCTTCATGCCCAAGCCGATTGTCGGCGACAACGGCTCGGGCATGCATGTGCACCAGTCGGTCTGGAAGGACGGCGTCAACCTGTTTGCCGGCGACAAGTACGCCGGCCTGTCCGACTTCGCGCTCTACTACATCGGCGGGATCATCAAGCACGCCCGTGCCTTGAACGCGATCACCAACCCGGGCACCAACTCGTACCGGCGCCTGGTTCCGCACTTCGAGGCTCCGGTCAAGCTCGCTTACTCGGCCCGCAACCGTTCGGCGTCGATCCGGATTCCCTACGTAGCCAGCCCCAAGGGTCGCCGCATCGAGGCCCGCTTCCCGGATCCGATCGCAAACCCGTACCTGGCGTTTTCGGCCTTGCTGATGGCCGGCCTGGACGGCGTCCAGAACAAGATCCACCCGGGCGATCCGGCCGACAAGAACCTGTATGACCTGCCCCCGGAAGAGGATGCAATGATCCCCACCGTGTGCAGCTCGCTTGACCAGGCGCTTGAGAACCTTGACCGGGACCGCGAGTTCCTGACCCGCGGCGGTGTCTTCACCAACGACATGATCGATGCCTACATCGCGTTGAAGATGGAGGAAGTGCAGCGCATCCGCATGACCACCCACCCAGCCGAGTTCGACATGTATTACTCCTGCTGAAGACAGGGGGCGGGCGGCGGGCCTGCGGGCCCGTCGGTCGGATCAGGGCCGCCGCCGGTTGCGTGGCTGTTGTCCGCCGGCCGAGGGTGGGCGCTCGGGTCGACGAAGCCCCGCCGTTATGCCGTAAACTGGTCGCTCCAACAGCAGCCCGTGACTGGTTCAAAATGACAAAGTTGCTACCTCGCGCCAGCCTGTTGTTCTGCCTCGGCAGCCTCGCGCTGCCGATCGCGGCGCAGGCCCAGATATATCGTTGCGAGTCACCGGACGGAACGCCGCTGTTCCAGAACGCTCCCGGCAAGAACTGCAAGGCGATGGACCTGCCGTCGTTGACCACCGTCCCTTCCGCGCGGCCGCCGGCCGGCGGTCGGACTACGACGGCCAATGCGTCGCCATCGGATTTCCCGCGGGTAGACGCCTCGGCCCAGCGCAATCGCGACTCCGACCGCAGGCGGATCCTGGAGGATGAACTGGCGCGGGAGAAGTCCCGGCTGGAAGAGATCCGCAAGGAGTACAACGGAGGCGAGCCGGAGCGCCTGGGCAACGAGCGCAACTACCAGAAGTACCTTGACCGGGTGGAGCGTCTCAAGGACGACATCACCCGTTCCGAGACCAACGTGGCTTCTCTGCGCCGCGAACTGGAAAGCGTGAAATAACGTCGCCTACGACTGACTCGCCAACGCCCGCCGCGCCCGACGGCGCCGCTCCGGCTGACCGGCGGCGGCACCCGAACTCGCGCCTCGCGGGCCTGGATCTGCTGGGCAGCGCCGCGGTGGTGCTCGATGTCCAGGGCAATACCGTCTTCAGCAATCATGCCGCCTCGCTGCTGTTCGGGGTTTCGTCGCGGGCGCTGACCGGGCAACCGTTCGACGCCCTGTTCCTCAACGGCGCCGTGATCCGCAGCCTGCTCGCGCAGGCGTGCAACAACGAATTCGGCCAGAAGGGCCAGGACCTGCTGCTCGAGCTTGGCGGTCGCGACCCGCTGACGGTTCATTGCCTGGCTGTCGTCCTGGAAAGCGATCTCGGCGCCATGCTGATGGAGTTCCACGAGGTCGATCAGCGCATCCGCATCGACCGCGAGGAGCGGCTGCACGATTCGGCCCGGGCCAATCGCGAGCTGGTCCGCAATCTTGCCCACGAAATCAAGAATCCGCTCGGGGGCATCCGGGGCGCGGCGCAGTTGCTTGAAAGCGAACTCAAAACGCCCGAGCTGCGCGAATACACGCAGGTGATGATCAAGGAGGCGGATCGCCTGCAGAAGCTGGTGGATCGCCTGCTCGCCCCGCATCGGCCGCCACGCCCGTCGGAACACGTCAGCGTCCACGAGGTCTGCGAACGGGTCCGTTCGATCGTGCTGGCGGAGTATCCCCAGGGACTGAGCATCACCCGCGATTACGACGCCAGCCTGCCGGAACTGGTTGCGGACAAGGAACAACTGATCCAGGCGCTGCTGAACCTGGTGCGCAACGCGGCCCAGGCGCTGGAGGGCTTCGGCATCATCCGGTTGCGTACCCGCATCGCCCGACATGTGGTCATTGCCAGAATCCGTCACAGGCTGGCACTGGAATTGCATGTCATCGACAATGGACCAGGCATACCGGGTGAGCTCCTGGATCGCGTCTTTTTTCCGCTGGTGTCCGGGCGGGCAGGGGGCAGCGGCCTCGGACTCCCCCTCGCCCAGACGTTTGTCGAGCAACATGGGGGTTTGATTGAATGCGAGAGTCGGCCGGGGTTGACGGACTTCAGAATACTGCTCCCGCTGTTGTAGAGACAGCGCGGGCCGTGGTCGCGGACTACAGGGCGGAAGCCATGGATGAAGTCTGGATTGTGGATGACGACCAATCGATTCGCTGGGTGCTGGAGCGCGCACTGACCAAGGAAGGCTTCAAGGTCCGCAGTTTCCCCGAAGCCCGCGACGTGCTCATGGCGCTCGACGACGCCGTACCCCGGGTGCTGGTGTCGGACATCCGCATGCCCGGAGAGTCCGGC
>JBBRJB010000502.1:0-2924 GCA_038220085.1 Burkholderiales bacterium | reverse complement strand
AGCACCAGCACGGTCTTCATCGTCGGCTTGGGGCAGCGTTCACTGGCGGACACCTTGCAGTTCCAGGCTGGCGAGCTTGAGGGGTGGCTCCTCGCGGGAGTCGGCCAGCGTGAAGCCCATCTGCCGGACGAAGCGCAGCATCCGCAGGTTCTGCGGATGGATGTATCCGACCATTGTCTGAAGGCCGGCCGTGCGGGCATGGTCGATCAGATGCCCGAGCATGGCCCGCGCCAGTCCTCGGCTCTGCCAGTCGTCGCTGATCACGATCGCAAATTCGCAGCGCCGGGAATCCGCATCGCGGACGTAGCGCGCGACGCCGACGATACGGTCCTGTGTCCTGCCGTCGTCGCCCGCCATGGGTATCGCCGCCAGTGCCATGTCCCGGTCGTAGTCCACCTGGGTGAAGCGCGCGATCATTTCCCGGCTCAGGTACTTGATCGGGTGGAGGAATCGCCACTGTCTCGCCTGGGCGGACAGACCGTCGAAGAACGCGACCTCCATTTCCGCGTCGTCCGGTCTTATCGGCCGCAGCAGCACCCGGCCGAAACTGGCCAGCGTGATTTGCCGCTCCGCCTCGACCGGATAGGGATGTATCGCCAGGTGCCGATAACGGCTGTCGCGCTGAGGGTTCGTCCGGTCCAGCACGATCCGGGCATCCAACGCCAGCACGCCGTCCGCGCTGGCCAGCAGGGGATTGATATCCAGCCCCTTGATCGCCGGAAAGCGGCATACCAGTGCGGAAACGGCCACCAGGATCTCGGCAATGTCGTCGATGCGGGCGGCGGGCACATGGCGGTAGCCGGCCAGCAGCTTGGAGACCCGGGTTCGAGAGATCAGGTCATGTGCCAGCAAGCCGTTCAGCGGGGGTATCCCGACAGCGGTGTCGGCGGTGATCTCGACCGCAATGCCTCCCGCGCCGAAGGTGATCACCGGGCCGAACACCGAGTCGTGGCCAACGCCGACCAGGAGTTCAAACGAGTGCCCACGCCGGATCATCGGTTGTATCGCCAGGCCTTCGAGGCGCGCCGTCGGGGCATCATCGCGCATTCGCTGCCGGATGGCGGCGGCGGCGGCGCGCAATTCCTTCCGGTTTCGGATGTCGAGTCGCACGCCCCCGGTGTCGCTCTTGTGGGTGATGTCCGGCGAAACGATCTTCAGCGCGACCGGGTAGCCGATCTGGTCCGCCAGCTCCGCGGCCTCCTCGGTGGTGCGCGCGACGAAGGTCTGCGGCACCGGGATACCGCAGCAGGCGAGCAATTCCAGGCTGCGGACCTGGTCGACAGTCCCGTGTCCGGTGTCGATGGCAGCGGCGATCAGCGCTTCGATTCTGGCCTCGTCGAAACGCTGGGAGGCGCGCCGCACCGGTGGCGCCTGCATCAGGTTGCGCTGGCTGCGGTGGTATTCGACCAGGACGGAAAAAGCGCGCACTGCAGATTCGGGCGTCTTGAATACGCTATGGCCTTGCAGGTTGAGCGCCGCGCATCCTCGTTGCGCATCGGCTTCGCCGACGAAACCGTACATGGTCGGGGCGTCCGGCGCCTGTGCCAGCAAGGCACTGGCGATCGAGGCGGAGTCGGCGGCCTGCGTGGTGTGGAAGATGGCCAGCACGGCATCGGCCTGCGGATCCTGCGACACCTGCTTGACGCTTGCGGCAATCAACTGCGGCGTCGCCAGCGCCATCACGTTGACCGGATTTCCGCCCGACCATTCGGCGGGCAGGCTGGCGCCGAGACTGGCGATGGTCTCGTCAGAAAGGGTGGCGAGGTCGACGCCGTAACGGCGACAAGCACCTGCGGCCAGCGTGCCCAGTCCCCCGCCGTTGGTGACGATCGCGAGCCGGTCGCCACGTATCCGCCGGTTGCTCGCCAGCCATTCCACGGCGCTGAAGAGTTCGCCGAAGCTGTCGACCATCACGACTCCGCAACGGCGCATGGCCGACTGGAAGGTCTGCTGGTTGCTGACCAGTGCGTCCGAATGGGTGACCACCGCCCGCTCGCCGATGTCGTGCTCGCCAGCCTTGAGCACGACGATCGGTTTGGTCCGCGCTGCCGCCCGCAGGCTGCTGAGCAGGCGTCGGGCATCACGGACGCCTTCGATATACACCGCGATGCTTCTGGTCGCGCTGTCGAAACTCAGGTAGTCGAGCGCGTCGCTGATGCCGACGTCAATGGCGGCGCCTGTCGACACGACCGACGACAGGCCGATGCCCGAGCCTTCGGCGAAATCCAGCAGGGCGGCGCAGACCGCCGACGACTGGGAAACAATTGCCAGGGGCCCCGGCAGGATCCGCGACGTCGATAGTGTCAGGTTGACCCGGGCGGCAGGTCGGGCAATGCCCAGTGAAGCCGGTCCGACCAGCCGCATGCCGGTTTGCTGCAGCACCTGCGCCAGTTCCTTCCGGTGTGGCGTGTCCAGCCCGATGCTGCCGGGCAGGACGACGTGGCAGAAGCCGCGCGCTGCCAGTTCCCTCAAGCTGCCCGCGATGGCGGCCGTCGGAACCGACACCACCGCCAGGTCAGCGGCGGCCTCGAGGTCGCCGATGCGTCGATGGCAGGCGAGCCCCATCACCTGGCGGTGCCTGGGATTGACCAGCGTCAATGGGCCGGCGAAACCGCCTTCAGTGAGATTTCGCAGAACGGCTTCGGCTGTCGATCCCGCTCGTTCGGTGGCACCGACCAGGCAGATCGAGCGTGGCTGGAACAGGTGCTGCAGTCGATGACTTGCCCCTTCGGGCCCCGTAGCCGAAGTCTTGCCGGGCGGGGCGGCGCCGAGTGCTGCGGCGTTGGGCTGGGGGGGGCTTGGTTTCACCCGGCGAGGTTACCGGAGATCGCTTTTTCAGACACCTGTCACTGAAATGAGACGCCCACTGTTATGATGTTCAAATGGCGACGCATGAGATCCTCGCATTGGATATCGCGGGCACG
>JBBRJB010000501.1:0-2925 GCA_038220085.1 Burkholderiales bacterium | reverse complement strand
GGAAAAGCACGTGCTGGTGCACGACGGCCAGGTGGTCAACAAGGGCGAGATGATCGTCGACGGGCCTGCGGATCCTCACGACATCCTGCGCCTGCTGGGCATCGAGGCCTTGTCGCGCTACATCGTCGATGAAGTGCAGGATGTCTATCGCCTGCAGGGTGTCAAGATCAACGACAAGCATATCGAGGTGATCGTTCGCCAGATGCTGCGTCGGGTGGTCGTGACGGTGCCGGGGGGCACCGGCTTCATCGTCGGTGAACAGGTCGAACGAAGCGAAATCCTCGATTCGACCGACAAGATGGTCGCCGAGGACAAGCTGCCGCCGGTCTACGAGAACATTCTGCTCGGTATTACCAAGGCATCGTTGTCGACCGATTCGTTCATTTCAGCGGCGTCGTTCCAGGAAACCACCCGGGTCCTCACCGAGGCCGCGATCATGGGCAAGCGGGACGATCTTCGCGGACTGAAGGAGAACGTCATCGTCGGCCGCCTGATCCCGGCCGGTACCGGTCTGGCGTACCACAAGGCTCGCTTCGAGAAGGAGTCGGTGGAGGCCCAGGAGGCTGCTGCGCTGGCAGCCGCCGAGGCCGCTTTCGCGCCGATGGAAGAGACGGTTGGCGCCGAGGGCGGATCATCGGAGGACTCACAGCCTCCGATGGACAACGGTGAAACTGTCGGGCAATCGCCATCCGGCGAGGGCAATCCGACCGAGTGACCCCCTGGAGGCGGGCGCTTCGAAGCGCCCGCCTCTTTGCGAAAACGCCCGGCTTGCCGGGCGTTTTTTTGTCCGTGAGGCTACAAATGGCCCACGTATGCTGCGATGCAGCATTAATTTGCCAGGGTGCACGGATCACCGATCCCTTCAGCGGGCGATCGAGTCCTGAATGCGCCGCATTGCTGCTGCCAACGCAACCTGCATGGGCGGGTCGTACGGGCTGTGGCCGCCCTGGTCGACCCAGGTCAGTGAGCTGTTCGGGATAGCAAGATGAGTTCGCCACGCATTAACCGGCCTACAGACCCAATCGAGCCGTCCATGAACCAGTTCGACCGGCACCGACGACAGCTGCGCGGCCTGATGCAGCAGGTAGTTCTCCCCCAGAAAGCACTCCCGCGCCAGGTAGTGCGCCTGCACCCGATACTTGTCGACGAGTATCGGCTGGGGTGGTGAGCTCGTGGCCTGCGTGTCCGCGTCCGGTGTGCCCGCACCCTGAGTGCGCCCGCCCGCCGTCACTGCCTGTCCCGGCCGTGACACGGCGTCCTCCCAGGCAGCCCATGCGGACGCAGCCGAAGCCGCCGCCTCGGAGGAATCCGAGAAGAGATGGCGGGTGAGGGCCGCCCGCACCTCCTGGCCGGCGTCCTCGCAGTCGTCGATGCCCACGTCCAGGCCGAGGCGCTCGACCAGTTGGCACCAGGCGGCAGGCAGCAGGGTACCGGCGCCGCCGAAGAACCAGTCCAGGTCCCGCTTGCCGGTCAGGAAGATGCCCCGCAGGATCAGCCCCTGGCAGGCGCCGCCGTGTGCCGCGGCATACGCGATTGCCAGACTGGCGCCCCAGGAGCCGCCGAAAACGATCCACCTTTCGATCTGAAGCAGTTGCCGCAACTGCTCGATGTCGCGGATCAGCCCGGCGGTGTCGTTGTCCGCAATCCCGCCTCTGGGCGTGCTGCGCCCACAGCCTCGTTGATCGAACAGCACGATGCGGAACGCCGCCGGATCGAAGAAGCGCCGCTGCAAGGGTGAGCAGCCGCTTGCAGGCCCGCCATGGAGGACCACTACCGGCTGACCGTTCGGGTTGCCGCACTGCTCGTGATAGATCTGATGCCCTTGGCCGGTATCCAGCATGCCGCTGTGGAAGGGGTCGATGGCGGGGTACCAGTGGTTTTCCTGGGCAGGCTGCGAGTCTGCAGACACGGGCACGATTCCTGTTAGGCGCATAGAGCCGGCATTCCATCACCGTCAGTAACCGGCATTCCTGCAAAAATTCACGCTTGCGCGGCAGGAGCCGCACAGGCATCAGGGCTTCTATCCATGAGATATGCGATCGTCATCGAGCAGCGCGGCACCCGCTTCCGAGCGTATGTTCCCGACCTGCCAGGCTGTACCGCCAGCGGCACGTCACTGGACGAGGTGGAAGCCTCTATACGGTTGGCAATCCAGTATCACATATTAGACCTGAAGGGCGACGGGGCGATGGTCCCCGTGCCGGTCAGCCGGGTCAACTATGTGGCGGTGTCCGCTTGAGGGGATTCGTAAACGCCTGAGCCGGCTGCGGCCGCAGGTTCTGCGGTTGCCGTTTGTGCTGGGTCTGGTCCTCGCGCTCGGTGGCTGCGGGGAGGTTCGATTGACTTACGGGAGCTATCCCTGCGGCGCGGATCTGCCTGCCATTGTCGTCGAGTTCACGTCGCGCAGCAGCGGACGACCGGTCGCCGTAGTGGCGAGCGGGATCCTGATCAACGGTACCTACCGGCCGCTCACGGTGGTGCTGCAGGCCCGGCTCGCTTTTCCTTGAATCCCGGCGCGTCGGCAGGCTCCCAGGAGCCTGTCGACCTGCGGGGCGTTCAGATTGACGGCTCCTGACAGAAACTACTATACTCACCGGTTCGCTGGGAGGCTTTCGCCATATCCCGGAACGTTCTTTGGTTGGCGGCCTTCATCGGTTGCCACTGCATCGCCGGGCTGACCGGTTTGCAGGATCAGGGCGCTCCAGGAATGCCCGCTTCCCGAAGACCTAGAGTACTCCTGTTTTCCCTGTCTTGAGTTCCAACGCTGCCGCCCCAATAGCCAATTCGTTTCCACCAAGCGTGCCCGTCGCGGGTTGCGCCTATATATAAGCCCAAGCAAAGCCATGCCGACCATCAACCAGCTAGTACGCAAGCCGCGTGAATCCGCAGTCGTCAACAGCAAGAGTCCCGCGCTTGAGAACTGCC
>JBBRJB010000500.1:0-2931 GCA_038220085.1 Burkholderiales bacterium | reverse complement strand
ATCGCTTCCAGCACCCGCTCGCCGGAGCGCGCCGGATCGTCATCAAAGCCCGGCAACTCGAGCACCCGGCGGCGCAGTTCGGTGAAACGGACGGTCGCCGGGTCGGCGTCCGGATGGGCCTCTGCCAGCGCCAGCGCGATTTCCAGGGTATCGGTCCACTTCATGCATGTCTCCCGCCTAGGAGCCTCTAGCGCACGTCTAGCGCTCCTAGTGCTCTTCCCGTGCGTGATTGATGGTGTAGCGCGGAATCTCGATCGTCAGGTCGATGTCCGACAGTTTCACCTGGCACGACAGCCGCGACTGCGGGGTCAAACCCCAGGCCATGTCGAGCAGATCGTCCTCATCGTCACTCGACATCGGCAGGTCGTCGAACCCCTCCTTGACGATGACATGGCAGGTGGTACAGGCGCACGACATCGCGCAAGCGTGTTCGATCTCGACATCCGCGTCCAGCAAGGCCTCGCACAGCGACACACCCGCCTCGCCCTCGATGGTCCGGCCTTCGGGGCACAGCTCCGGATGCGGAAGAATCCTGATGGTCGGCACGTCGCTCTTCCTAAAGGTCGGCAATCGACTTGCCGCTGAGCGCACGCTGGATCGCGCGGTCCATGCGAAGGGCAGCGAAGCCGTCGGTCAGGGCCGCCAGCCTGCCGGTCTCATCCGCCAGCCGCGTGCGGTAGGCGTCGTCCTCGGCCGTGGTCTCGCGCACCAGTGTCTTCAGGTGCCTCATCTGCTGCTCGACCGCCGCGCGCACCTGTGCATCGAGCAGGTCACCGTCCTGAGCCAGGGCGGACTGGGTGGCCTCGATCAGGCGGTCCGCATCCACCTGCTGTTCGCGGATCGCGCGCCGGGTCATGTCCAGCTGGGCGGTGCCGAAAGACTCCTGCAGCATGCGCGCGATGTCGGCGTCAACGAGGCCGTAGGTGGGCTTGACCACCACCGATGCCTCCACGCCGCTGGTCTGCTCCCGGGCCGATACCGACAGCAGGCCGTCCGCGTCAACCTGGAAGGTGACCCGGATCCGGGCGCTGCCCGCCACCATCGGCGGTATGCCGCGCAGTTCGAAACGCGCCAGCGAACGGCAGTCGTCGACCAGTTCGCGCTCGCCTTGCACGACATGGATCGCCATCGCCGACTGGCCGTCACGGTAGGTGGTGAAGTCCTGCGCCTTGGCCAGCGGAATCGTCGAGTTGCGCGGGATGATCTTTTCCACCAGTCCGCCCATCGTTTCCAGGCCGAGCGACAGTGGAATCACGTCGAGCAGCAGCCAGTCGTCACCGCCGCTTCGGTGACCGGCCAACTGGTTGGCCTGGGTTGCCGCGCCGATCGCGACCACCTCGTCCGGATCGAGGCCGGTGAACGGAACGCGCCCGAAGAAGTGCTCCACAGCGGCACGTATCACCGGCATGCGCGTGGACCCGCCCACCAGGACGACACCGTCGATGTCCTGGATCTCCAGTTCGGCGTCGGCCAGCGCATCGCGGGTGATCAACAGCGTCCTCGCTACCAGCGCGTCCACCAGTTGGGCAAAGCGCTCACGAGACACGGTCAGCGAGAGTTCCCTGCTCTCAGCGCCGCTGCCCTTGACCTCGCCGCCGACCCTCGCGCGCATGACCGTGGTCCTGGCGATGGTGAGTTGCTCCTTGGCCTGCCGGGCGGCGCCGACGAGCGCACGCCACAGGCGCGGATTCGACTGCGCCAGATCGGAGGCGCGTCCCAGCTGATGGTGACGGCAGAAATCGTCCGCCAGCAAGCGATCGAAGTCGTCGCCGCCCAGCAGGACGTCGCCGGAGGTGGCGATCACCTCGAATACCCCTCGGGTCAGCCTCAGGATGGACAGGTCAAAGGTGCCGCCGCCCAGATCGTAGATTGCGAACAGGCCCTGGCTGTGCTGGTCCAATCCATAGGCCACGGCGGCGGCCGTCGGCTCGTTGAGCAGGCGCAGGACGTTCAGTCCCGCAAGCTTGGCCGCGTCCTTCGTGGCCTGGCGTTGCGCGTCATCGAAATAGGCCGGAACGGTGATCACCGCGCCAGCGAGTTCGTCCTGGCTGACCCCCAGCGACGCCTGCGCCCGCAGGCGCAGGGTCCGCAGGATCTCAGCCGATACCTCCACCGGCGTGCGCGGTCCTGCCACGGTCCGGATCGCCACGCTTCCCTGCGCCTCGGTCAACGAATAGGGATACTCCTGCGCCACCGCGTCCTGATAGCTCCGACCCATCAGGCGCTTTACCGAAGCCACGACGTTGTGCGGATCGTCGGCGATCTGCGCCGCCGCCTCGGCGCCCACGCGGGGCGGCCCGTCGGCGCGGTACTGGACGACGGAAGGCAGCAACCGGCCCCCCTGTTCGTCCGGCAGGACTTCGCTCGCGCCGGAACGCCAGGCGGCGACCAGCGAGTTCGATGTGCCCAGATCGATACCGATCGCCAGCCGTCGCTGGTGCGGATCGGGCGACATGCCTGGTTCGGATATCTGGAATAAGGCCATGTTGTCAGAAGTGTAGTCGGGGGCTGAGCGGCGTCCCGGCGGCAAAGCATCGGATGCCTCGGCTCAGGCCGGTCGGCGCAGCACCTGCCGAAGTTCGGATTGCAGCTTGTCGAAAAACATCAGCTCCCGCACCAGCAGAGCCGCCTGAGGGTAATCGCGCCGCTCGTCGATCAGCTCCCGCACCTGCGCCAGAGTCCGGTCCTTCTCGCCACGCAACTGCTTGCCCAGTTCACCCGCCGTGCTCGCCGCCACGTCGGCACCCTGCCGGGCGAGTTCGCGGATGTCGTCGATCGACTCGCGCCAGGTCATCTGGCGCACGAGGAAATCCGCCGGCATCGCGGTATTGCGCTCCGCGTCGATCGGCGCCTGGTTGATCTCGCACAGATACGCGGCCCTGCTCGTCGGATCCGCCAGCACCCGGTGGGCCTCGTTCCCGTTGGCGGCCA
>JBBRJB010000499.1:0-2941 GCA_038220085.1 Burkholderiales bacterium | reverse complement strand
GGTGGCGGAAAATTTCATGGCCTTGCGCAGGGCCGCGAATACGCGCTCCGGTGTCTGGAGGTTGACGCAGTTCATGTGGCCGAACCTGCAATGCGCATCGAGGCAGGGACTGCATTCGAGGTGAAGCCACATGACGCTGCGCCGTGCCGAGTTGAATCGCTCTGCGCGCGGATCCCCGCCGCCGTAAATGGCAACATGCGGGCGGCCCATCGCGGCAGCCAGGTGCATGTACTGAGACTCCGACGTGACCACGGCCTGGGCCCTGCCCATCAGTGCGAGCGTCTCGTCAGGATCGAGTTGCCCGCACCAGTTCTGGAGCCTCTCGCCGGACAGCAGTGCGATCTGGGTCGCTGTGCTTCGGTCCCGCGGCCGTCCGACCAGTCCGACCGCGAGTTCCGGCCACTGCAGGGAGATCATCGCCGCCAGGGCCGCGAAGTGACGCGCCGGCCATTCGCTGGTGGGCCCCAGCTCCGATGACGGGCACAGCAGGACCAGCGCCTTGTCGGCATCGAGGCCGAGGCGTCGCGCGAACGCAGGCGTCATTTCCGGTGCGGCTGCCAGTTGTGGCGCCGGGATTCCCGGCGGCAGGACCTCGCCGGGCGGGAAGGCAAGCGCCACGAAGCGGTCCGCGGCGGATCTGGTATGGACGCCATCGACGCCGTTGGGACGATTGACCATGCCAAACACCGCACTGCTGCCAAAACCGATCCGTTGCGGGATTCTCGCCAGCCACGGTGCGATCGCCGCCGTCGTGACCTCCTGCAGAATGTAGGCGCAATCGTAGGATTTTTCCTCGATCCGGCGGGACAGGGCCATGCGCTGGACGACCGCGATGCGGTCGTGGGCGACCTTGGTCTCGAGGACTTCGTCGACTTCCGCCATCGCCCGGAACACGGCGGCAACGTCGGTGTGGGCGAGCACGTCGATTCGTCCGAAGGCGTCGAAGCGGCGAAGTAGCGCGATCAGGGGCTGGGCGAGCACCGATTCGGTGACGGTCGAAGGCGCGATGATCAGTGAGCGCCGGGAGGGTTTTGAGAGAGGCAAGTTCGGGCCACCAGAAGTCTTCGGCAACCGCCAGGACGGGGCGCCGTTCGATTTATGGATTGAATTGTGTCCAAGCCTGTCCCGGCGGCACCGCGACTAAGTCACACTTGCGACCCCCCCCGGGGGGGATTTCCGGCGGACGTCGCCTCGTCCGACAGTGCCTGACCGGCCGGCCGGTTCAGTGGTGTCCGGTGCGCGTGCCCGGCTTGAGCCGGTAGCGGGTGCCGCAGTAAGGGCACATTGCTTCGCCGGCGGACATGTCAAGGAAGACCCGCGGATGCTGGCTCCACAAGGTCATGCCGGGATTGGGACAGAAAGCCGGCAGGGACTTGCCGTCCAGTTCCACCGCCGCCTCTGCGGGCGCGGGGTTTTCAATCTGATTCATTTTCGCTGGTCTGTTCGGCGGCGGGCTTCGGCGGTGGGGTGGGCGGCGGGATCAGGCGGCGACCGGATGCAGCCAGTGCTGGTAGCGCTCCGACTTGCCGGCCACGATCTCGAAGAAGAGGCTCTGCAGCTTGCCGGTCAGGGGGCCGCGGTTGCCGGCGCCGATGGTCCGGTTGTCCAGCTCACGGATCGGAGTGATCTCGGCGGCAGTGCCGGTGAAGAAGGCTTCGTCGCAGCAATAGACTTCGTCGCGCGTGATGCGCTTTTCGATGACTTCGATGCCGATGTCGCGTGCCAGGGTGATCACCGCATCGCGCGTGATGCCGTCGAGGCAGGAAGCGAGATCCGGCGTGTAGAGCCGGCCCTGGCGCACGATGAACACGTTCTCGCCCGAACCTTCGGAGACGTAGCCTTCGGTGTCCAGCAGCAGTGCCTCGTCGTAACCGTCGTTGAGGGCTTCGGTATTGGCGAGGATCGAGTTGATGTAGTAGCCCGAGGCCTTGGCGCGGACCAGGGACGAATTGACATGGTGACGGGTGAAGGAGGACGTCTTGACGCGGATGCCCTTGTTCATGCCGTCTTCGCCGAGGTAGGCGCCCCACGGCCAGGCGGCGATTGCGACGTGGATGGTGTTGCCCTTGGCCGATACCCCGAGCTTTTCCGAACCGATCCAGGCAATCGGGCGCAAGTAGCAGCTGTCCAGCTTGTTGACGCGGACAACCTCCTTCTGCGCCTGCAGCAGCGTCTCGTAATCGTATCCGAGGTCCATCTGGAAGATCTTGGCCGAATTGAAGAGGCGCCGGGTGTGCTCGGGAAGGCGGAAAATCGCCGCGCCGTTGGCCGTCTTGTAGGCACGCACGCCCTCGAACACCCCCATCCCGTAATGCAGGCTGTGAGTAAGCACGTGGATCTTGGCGTCACGCCAGTCCACCAGCTTTCCGTCCATCCAGATGAATCCGTCCCGATCCGACATCGACATGTCTGTGTTCCTTCCGTGTGCAGCCGCACCGAGCCGAAATTCTAGCAGCAGGCCGTGAGCTGCCCGTAAGGGCGTACCGGCCTGCCGGCGGGCTGCTGTACCGGCAAAGGGCTTGCGCGCGGCCGGGTGGGCTGCTCCGGGATGCACGGGGGCGGTAAACTCGCGCATTTCGTCGAACGGTGCCGTCGCGCGGCACCGGTCCGCTCCTGCCCAGCAAAGCCGGTCCCTACGGCAACGCGCGGCCACTTCCGGAATCGCCCGTGCAATCGCTTCGTTCTCAGATGTGGGTGCTCGCCACCCTGCAAGCGCTTCTGCTGACCAACAATGTCACGCTGATCGCGATCAGCAGCCTTGCCGGCTATGCGCTCGCCCAGGACAAGGCTTACGCCACCTTGCCGGTGACCGGCTACGTGCTCGGCGCCGCCTGCTTCAGCATGCTGGCCGCGAACCTGATGCGCAAGCGCGGCCGGCGCTTCGGTTACTCGATCGGAGCCGTGCTCGCCGGCTGCGGGGCTTTGCTGGCGGCGTGGGCGG
>JBBRJB010000498.1:0-2948 GCA_038220085.1 Burkholderiales bacterium | reverse complement strand
CTGCACCATGGCCTGCAATGGCTGCCACAGCCGCTCCGGCGAGAGATCGTCCTCACCGCCTTCGTCGCCCGCAACCGCACCCGCACCCTGCCACCGCAGGTAGTCGGCAACCGTCATCGGCGCGGCATCCGGGACGAGCGCCCGGACCTGGGCATTGGCCTGCGCCAGGCCGAGAATCAGGGCCTCGTTGATCTGGAGGGGGCCGGCGACAGCGTCGCGGCCGCGCAATTGCATGCGGCACTCGATCTTGCCGCGGCTGACTGAGCGCGTGATCAGTTCGCGCAGCAGCGGCTCGATCGGGCGCAATTCGTCGCTCAGACGGAACTGCAGGTCGGTGAAGCGGGAATTGACCGACCGCAGTTCGATGGTCGCACGGCCCAGGGCGGTGTCCTCCGAGCGGTGGGCATAGCCGGTCATGCTGCGAACGGTCTTGCTCGCGGGACCGGCGGCGGCATCTGCCGCGGATTCGTTGCGGGTCTTGTGGTGGGACGGCATGTAACCCTTTTACAATCGGCGGATGGCAACTCAACACAATGCCCCGCTTCCGGAAGGTCTGGAGGCTGGCGGCTACCGCATTGTAAGAAAGATCGCGAGCGGCGGTTTCTCGATGGTCTACCTCGCGCATGACCCGGACGGCCAGCCGGTCGCGGTCAAGGAATACCTGCCCAGTTCGCTGGTCAAGCGAGCGGTGGGGGAACTGGTTCCCAGCGTCAGCGGCGAAAACCTCCCGACCTACCGCAACGGACTGAAATGCTTCTTCGAGGAAGGCCGGGCGCTTTCCAAGGTGATCCATCCGAACGTGGTGCGGGTGCTCAATTTCTTCCGGGCCAACGAGACCGTCTACATGGTGATGGCCTATGAGGGCGGTCGCAGCCTTCAGGAACTGATCGTCCACCACCGCAACCGCCCCGGCAAGGAGGTCCTGCCGGAGCGCCATATCCGGCGCATCTTCGCCCAGGTCATGAACGGCCTGAGGGAAGTCCACGCCAACAGGCTGCTGCACCTGGACCTCAAGCCCGCCAACGTCTACCTCAAGCGCGACGGCACCCCCATGCTCCTGGACTTCGGCGCGGCGCGGCAGACACTCACCCAGGACGCCCCGAAGCTGTTCCCGATGTACACCCCGGGCTTCGCGGCGCCGGAGCTTTACAAGAAGAACCAGCAACTGGGCCCCTGGACCGACATCTACGGGCTCGGTGCCAGCATGTACGCCTGCATGCTGGGCGCGCCGCCGCAACCGGCCGACCAGCGCACGGTGCACGACAAGAACGAGGCTGCGCTGCAGGCCGCCGCCGACCATTACTCCCGCCAGCTGCTGGACCTCGTCAGCTGGTGCATGAAGATCAACCCCCTGGAACGGCCGCAGAGTGTGTTCTCACTCCAGCGGGCCCTGCGCGAGCCGCCGGCCGCGCTGCGCAGCAGGCGGTCTTTCTCGCCGATGCGCTGGCTCGGCTCCTTGTCCTTTCGCAAGCGCCGCGGCGCGCTGGCGGGGGATTCGACAGCGCTGTGGCCTACGCAGAAGAGCGAGGCCTGACATGCGCAACCTCCATGCCGGCGGCTGCGGCTGCTAACGAATCTGCGGGAATCCATGCGTTTTTCGATTTTCCAGGATACCGATATCGGTGCCCGTTCGTCCAACCAGGATCGGATGGGCTATTGTTTCTCCCGTGAGTCGCTGCTGATGATCGTCGCGGACGGCATGGGCGGGCACCTGCGCGGTGAAGTCGCGGCCCAGTTGTCGATGCAGACGGCCGCGGCCATGTTTCAGCAGACCGCCCAGCCGCGCCTGAAGGATCCGGCCGCATTCCTCGACGAGGCATTTCGCGCCGGCCATCGGGAGTTGCATCGCTACCGCGAACTTCACGGCCTCGCGGAGTGCCCCAGAACCACCATCGTGGCCTGCATTATCCAGGACAACATGGCCTGGTGGGCGCACGCCGGTGACTCCCGGTTGTACCTGATGCGACGCGGCAAGCTGGCCACGCGAACCCGGGATCATTCGAAGGTCGAAAGCCTGCTCAACCTCGGCCTGATCACGCAGGAGGAGACCGAGACCCACCCGGAACGCAACAAAGTGCTGAATTGCCTCGGGTCGCCGTTCGAGCCCTCGATCGAGGTGCACGCACAGTACCCGCTTCATTCGGGCGATGTCGTCCTCTTGTGCAGCGACGGCTTCTGGAGCGGCGTCGATGAAGCGGACATGGCCCGGGAACTGCACGAAGAGCCGGTGATGGCGGTGGTCCCTCGGCTGGTGCGCCGTGCCGTGCGGAATAATGGTGCTACCGCCGACAACACTACCGCGCTGGCCATCCAATGGGACTGCAACATCGACGTCGATGACATTCCCACCCTGTCATCGCTCGGCCTGCCGGACGGTGCGGTCACCACAACCATCGCAATCGGCGCTCAGCCGGGCCCGGACGCCGAGGCAACCGACCTGACGGAAGATGAGATCGAGCGCACGATCGCCGAAATCCAGAACGCAATCCAGCGTTCCAACCGAGAGGCCTCCTAGTGTCGCCCGCTGACGGACAACCCCCGACCATGCCGCCGAATACCGCCCGATCTAACTACGCACGGGCCGATGGCCGCGCTGCCGACGAGTTGCGTCCGATAAGCTTCGAGCGAGGGTTCACCAAGCACGCCGAAGGGTCGGTGCTGGTCTCGTTCGGCGGGACGCGCGTACTCTGCACCGCGAGCGTCCTGGAAAAGGTGCCGGGCTTCATGAAAGGCAAGGGGGTCGGGTGGGTGACGGCGGAATACGGCATGCTGCCCCGGTCGACGCATACCCGCAGCGACCGCGAGGCGGCCCGTGGCAAGCAGGGTGGACGGACGCTGGAAATCCAGCGCCTGATCGGACGCAGCCTGCGTGCGGTGACCTCCATGCCGGCCCTCGGGGAACGGACGATTCACCTTGATTGTGATGTCCTGCAGGCGGACGGCGGCAC
>JBBRJB010000497.1:0-2954 GCA_038220085.1 Burkholderiales bacterium | reverse complement strand
AGATCCGCATAGAAGGTCATCGCCAGGGTTCGCGGTATCGGCGTCGCGCTCATCATCAGCTGATGTGGCAGCGGCCCGTCGCTGCGCTGACGCAGGGCGAGGCGCTGGGCCACGCCGAAACGGTGCTGCTCGTCGACGATCGCCAGCGCCATGCGATCGAACACCACCGCCTCTTCGATCAAAGCGTGCGTCCCGATCAGCAGGTCGATCGTGCCGGCCGCAACCGCTTCCCTGACCGACTTCTTGGCCCGGGGCGAGAGCGAGCCGGCGAGCCAGCCGACACGGATCGCCTGATCCGACAGCCAGGGCGCGAGCTTGTCGAAATGCTGCCGGGCCAGGATCTCGGTCGGCGCCATCAGCGCGGCCTGGTGGCCGGAGCCGATCGCCTGCATCGCAGCCAGGGCGGCAATCACCGTCTTGCCGCTGCCCACGTCTCCCTGGAGCAGGCGATTCATCGGCTGGTGACTCGCAAGGTCCGGGCTGATTTCCGACCAGACCCGCTGCTGAGCGGACGTCAGCGTGAACGGCAGCGACGCGAGCAGCCTGGTACAGCCCGCCACGCTGCCGAGGGCGATACCGCTGCGGCTGGCGCGCGCGGCGCGTGCCTGGCGCAAGGACAATTGCTGGGCGAGCAGTTCCTCCAGGATGATGCGCCGGCTGGCCGGGGTCCTGCGATGCAGCAGGTCGACCGGATCGATCCTTGCCGGGGGGCAGTGAACTTCCTGCAGCGCCTCGGCGATCGGGGGCAGGCAGCCCTGCCCGATGGCCTCGAGCACCGATGCGGGAATCGTGTCGGCCCAGTCGGCCTGTCGCAGTTCATCGAGAATTGCCCTGCGCAGCTGATGCTGCGGAATCGTGCTGCTGGTGGGGTAGACCGGCGTGAGGCGATCCGGCAGGGGCGTGTCGGGCGACACCATCCGATAGCGAGGGTGAACCATCTCGAACCCGAACAGTCCTGCACGCACGTCGCCATGCGCCCTCACCAGGCGTCCCGGCACCAGCTGCGCAACCTGGGACGGATAGAAGTTCAGGAAACGCAGCGTCATTTCGCCGCTGTCGTCGCGCAGCCGGAGAACCAGGGAACGGCGCCCGCGTGCGACGACCTCGCAATCGGCGATTTCGCCCTGCACCTGTACGGTCTCTCCATCCGCAAGCTGCGCGATCGGCCGCAGCCGGCTTTCATCCTCATAACGCAGCGGCAGGTGCAACAGCAGGTCGTCGCCATTGCGCAGCCCGAGTTTGTGAAACCGTTTGTCCAGTTTGTCCAGCACGTCGCTCGCGTGAGGTCGGCGGCCCCGCCCGGCTATTCGAGCACGACGGTCGCTTCGATCTCGAACGCCGCGCCGCGCGGCAGGCTGGCAACGCCAACGGTCGAGCGCGCCGGGAACGGCGCCTTGAAGTATTCCTGCATGATCTCGTTGGCCTTGGGAAAATTGCCGAGGTCGGTGAGATAAAGCGTCAGGCGCACGCACTGACCGAGGTTGCCGCCGGAGGCTTCAATCACCGCCTTCATGTTCCGGATCGCCCGATGGACCTGCTTCTCGAAGCCACCCTCGACCAGCTGGCCACTGTCCGGATCGAGTGCGATCTGGCCCGACAGGTAGACGGTATTGCCAACCTGCACGGCCTGCGAATAGGGTCCAATGGCGGCCGGTGCAGCCTTGGTCGAAATCGATGTGGCCATGAAAGTCCTCGAGCGGTTTACGGTTCAACGGTCGGAGTATGAATCGGGGTCATGATTCATCCTCCGACAGACTCCTGGGCTCTTGATTCTAGCCACTTCGCCCGCAAGTCCTCCTGCCGTGCTGCCGATCCGGTGACTTTCGGGGCGCTGCTCTACCATAGTGGCAGTGTCCACCGTCGGCATCTTCGTCCTGCTGCTGGCCCTCTTCGTCGTGCTGCTCCGGTGGTATACCCGGCCGCGCCAGGCGGGCGGCGGTGCCCAGGCCGCGATCTCGATGCGCATCCGGATGGTGCGGACGGTGGCTCTCCCGGCAGCGCCGGCGCCGGGATCGGTAACGGCAGCAACGGCGGCAACAGCAGTGAAGAGTCTAGCGACGGGGATTAGCAGTTGGACGATGTAAAAGAAGTGACAACCGGCAACACACGCCCGGACCGTGAAGAAGATCGGCAACCGCCGATCCGCATCCGCGGCGCCCGTCAGAACAACCTGAAGAACCTGGACCTGGACATACCGACCGGCCAGCTGGTGGTGGTGACCGGTGTCTCGGGCAGCGGCAAGTCGTCACTGGTCTTCGATACGCTCTATGCCGAGGGCCAGCGGCGTTACGTCGAGACCTTCTCCGCGTATGCCCGGCAGTTCCTCGACCGGATGGACAAGCCCCAGGTGGATCGGATCGACGGTGTGCCGCCGGCCATCGCCATCGACCAGACCAATCCGGTCCGCACCTCGCGTTCCACCGTCGGCACGATGACGGAGCTCAATGACCACCTCAAGCTGCTGCTCGCCCGGGCCGCCACGCTTTACTGCCGCCATTGCGCGCAACCGGTCCGGCGCGACCATGCCGCCAGCATCGCCGCGAATGTCCGGGAGCGCGCATTGCTCGCCGGCGACCCGAGGCTGGTGGTGACCTTCGCGGTGGCGGTGCCTGCCAACTTCAGCGAAGCGGAGGTGGAGCAGCACCTGCAGGCTCAGGGGTACACCCGGATTCATCGCCGCACCGAGATGGCAGCGGCCTCAGGCGCCCCGGTCGGCCCCCGCGCCGGGAAAAAAGCGGGCAAGACCAAGGCCGGCGCCGCCCGGCGTGGTCCGGCGACGGCATCGGCTGCCGGTGCGGCAGGCGCAGGCGTGAGCGTGGTGCTGGACGTGATCGCCGACCGCTTCCGTGCCAGTACGGTGCCCTCCCAACGGCTGGCGGAAGCAATCGAAGCAGCCCTTGCTCGCGGCCAGGGGCGCATGGCGGTGCACCTGCAGTCCGACGATGGCACGGACG
>JBBRJB010000496.1:0-2976 GCA_038220085.1 Burkholderiales bacterium | reverse complement strand
TTCTTCATCCAGGACGCCATGAAATTCCCCGACCTGGTCCACTCGGTCAAGCCGGAGCCGCACAATGCCATGCCGCAGGCGGCCAGCGCGCACGACACCTTCTGGGATTTCGTCTCGCTGATGCCCGAATCGACCCACATGCTGATGTGGCAGATGTCCGACCGCGCCATCCCGCGCAGCTACCGCACCATGCAGGGCTTCGGCGTGCACACCTTCCGCCTGGTGAACGCGGCGGGCGAATCGCGCTTCTGCAAATTCCACTGGACGCCGATGCAGGGCACCCATTCGCTGGTGTGGGACGAGGCGGCCAAGCTGGTTGGCGCCGATCCCGACTTCCACCGGCGCGACCTGTGGGAGCGGATCGAGTCGGGCGCTTATCCCGAGTGGGAGTTGGGCCTGCAGGTGTTCACCGAGGAGCAGGCGGAGCAATTCAGCTTTGACATCCTCGACTCCACCAAGATCATCCCGGAGGAACTGGTGCCGGTGCAGGTGATCGGCCGCATGGTGCTCAATCGCAATCCGGACAATTTCTTCGCCGAGACCGAGCAGGTGGCGTTCTGTACTGCGCACGTGGTGCCCGGCATCGACTTTTCCAACGACCCGCTGCTGGCCGGCCGGATCCATTCCTACGTCGACACCCAGATCAGCCGGCTGGGCGGACCGAACTTCCACGAGATCCCGATCAACGCGCCGGTCGCGCCGGTGCATAACAACCAGCGTGACGGCCTGCACCGCCAGGCGATCCCGCGCGGCCGGGTCGCGTACGAACCCAATTCGCTCGGTGGCGGCTGCCCCTTCCAGGCCGGCGCCGCTCAGGGCTTCGTCTCGACGGCATTGCGGATCAAGGACCGCGAGCAGGACAAGGTGCGGGCCAAGCCGGAAAAGTTCGCCGACCACTACACCCAGGCGACGCTGTTCTATGAGAGCCAGACGCCGCCCGAGCAGGCCCATATCGCCGCCGCGCTGCGCTTCGAGCTGTCCAAGGTGACGGTGCCGGCGATCCGGGAGCGGATGGTCGCGTCGCTGCGCAACGTGTCCGAGGACCTGGCCCGGCAGATTGCCGATGGCTTGGGGATCGACCCGCTGCCCGAGGCCATGCCGCGGGCGTTGGCGCAGCCGCCCAAGCCGGAAGTGACGAAGTCACCGGCGCTGTCGCTGATGGCGCGGCAGGGGCAAGAGCGGCTCGAAGGTCGCAAGGTCGCGATCCTGGTCGCGCCCGGCGTCGTGGGCGATTCGATCGCCCAGTTGCAGGCGGCGCTGCTGGAACGCGGCATCGTCGGGCGCCTGGTGGGTCCCCGCATTGGCCCGACGAAGACCGCGTCGGGTGCCATGATCGAGGCCGACTGCTCGCTGGAAAACGAACCCGGCTTCCTGTTCGATGCCCTGGCACTGCCGGATGGCAAGGACGGCGTCGCGGCGCTGGCGAAGGTGGCGCACACGATGGATTTCATCAAGGACCAGTTCCGGCACTGCAAGACGATCCTGGCCCTGGGCGCGTCGCGCACGCTGCTCGAACAGGCCGGATTGCCACTGGATGGCAGCGACGCCGGACTGGTGCTGGCCGACGCGAAGGGGACCGAAGGCGCAATCGGCAAGTTCATCGAAGCCATGGCGAAACACCGGCACTTCGAGCGCGAGACCGATCCGCCGATGGTGTGAGCCGGAGCATAAAAAAAGGCGCCCGGGGGGCGCCTTTTTCAATTGCAGCGAGGAGGCCGCTTATTCGATCTTCGCCTTGGCACGCAGTTCGTCCTGGAACTTGGTCATCTTGACCTGACCCAGTTGCTGGGCGATCTGCGGCTTGACTTCTTCCAGCTTCGGCAGCTGGGCTTCGCGGGTGTCTTCCAGCTTGATCACGTGGTAGCCGAACTGGGTCTTGACCGGGGTGTCGGTGACCTGGCCTTTCTTGAGCTTGCCCAACGCATCGGAAAACTCCGGCACGTAGCTCTTGGGGTTGGCCCAGTCCAGGTCGCCGCCATTGGCCCCGGAGCCCGGGTCCTTGGACTGCTTCTTGGCGATCTCGTCGAACTTGCCGCCCTTTTTCAGGCTGGCGATGATTGCCTTGGCTTCGTCTTCCTTTTCCACCAGGATGTGGCGGGCGCGGAATTCCTTGCCGCCGTTGGCCGCCGCGAACTTGTCGTATTCGGCCTTGATCTCGGCGTCGGTGACCGGGTTGGCCTTCTGGTACTCGGTGAACAGTTCGCGGATCAAGAGGGTCTGGCGGGCCAGTTCCATCTGCGCCTTGAAGTCATCGGAAGCATCCAGGCCGCGCTTTTGCGCTTCCTGCATGAAGATCTCGCGCGAGATGACTTCGTCCTTGATCTGGCCCTGCACTTCCGGCGTGACCGGGCGGCCGCTCTTGGCCAGCTGCGCGGCCAGCATGTCGGCGCGGGCCTTGGGCACCGCCTTGCCGTTGACGATCGCGATGTTCTGCGCGGACGCCGGCAGCGCGATGCACAGGGCGGCCACGGCGAAGGCCGATAGAAGGTGTTTTTTCATGGGTTTCCGAGAAGGGGAAGAGACAGTAAAAGCAGGTTCAGAAGGTCTCGATGGCGAGGGCATGCAGCCCGCGGTCGATAAATTCTTGCAGCGCATCATACACAAGGCGATGTCGCGCCACGCGTGGTTTTCCTTCGAAAAGAGGGGTTGCGATCCGGACCCGGAAATGGGTGCCGAAACCGCTGCCGTCGGCGCCTGCATGACCGGCATGGGCGGCGCTTTCGTCCAGCACTTCGAGCCGGGTGGGCGCCAGGAGTTCCCGCAGCCGCTGCTCGATCGCGGCGACGGTGATCCCGGTCCCGGTGCTGGCGCCGCTCATTGTTCTGGCGCCTCGTCGGCCTTCATGTAGCGGCTCAGGTACAGCGCCTGGCCGACCACGAACACCGCCATCAGTCCGAGTCCGCCGAACAGCTTGAAGTTGACCCAGGTGTCGGTGTCGAAGTTGTAGGCGACCCAGAGATTGAGCACGCCCATCAG
>JBBRJB010000495.1:0-2978 GCA_038220085.1 Burkholderiales bacterium | reverse complement strand
GATGCCGTCGGGTGCGCGCATCTTCACGCCCTTGAAGTCGGCGATCGAGCGGATTGGCTTCTTCGACGGGATCGACTCGAGGCCGAGGATCACGGGTCCCAGGAACACCGCGTCCCACTTGGCCGCGATCTTGTTCATGATCTCGCTGCCGCCGCCCTGGCGGTACCACATGATCAGGTGCAGCGGGTTGTCGTAGCCGGCGGTCATGTCCCAGAAGGCGGCGGCCGGTTCCTTGCCGCCCTGATAGGCCATGGTGCCGACGGCGCCGTCGAGCAGGCCCGACCTGACCGCATCGGCGGCCTCGGCGGCGGAAACGATGGTGCCGACTGGCAGGGCCTCGATCTGGACCATGTTGCGGGTTGCTTCCTTGACCCGCTGGGCGAACTTCTCGAATTCCTTGTGGATGACCGTATTCGGCCCGTAGAGGCCCTGAACCTTCCACTTATGCTGCTGAGCCGACGCCGTGCCGGAGAAAAAGACCACGGCCGCCACTGTCACCACCAGCCACGCCGCCCGCTTGAATCCGATCATGTCCCTTCCTCCCGATGTTTTCTTGCCGAGCTGCATTGATTCCAACTCCTGCCAGCAATCTAAAGCCGCGAAGCGCTACAGTCAATACGGAGTTGCCTGATCTCGCGGACGATTCAGGGATTGATTCTCAACCAGTCAGGACCCCGGATCGGGTCTGACGCTGCAGAAGGAAAGCGTCAAGAAAGTCGTCGGTCGGACGCTTGATTCCGACATCAACCAGCTCGGAGCGTCGGAGCTGCGGTGGCTGCACGCCAAAATGGGCGCTCTGCTGCCGTACCGACAAGGTAATCGACGTCGGCCACGTACGTCGGACGAGAACCACAGGTCCGTCATTAATGACGATCGTCGCCGAGCACCTGCCGGCCAGCGCGTCGTGACTGCGCCGGTCGAGTCGACGATCAATCGGCTCGTCAATCACCGCATGATCACAGGCAAGTTCGCATCGACCGCGTGTTCGCTCGATTCTCTTGCCGCTTTCCGGGCTTCCGACGTGCCGGCGGACTGATCGGCATGCCTGCGGGCGTAGCGGAAAGTAAATGTGAAACTGTCCGACGAGGCTTTTTCCCAGTGCATCCGGGCGAAGAGTTCCACATTTACCGTCACCCGATGGAAAGTAAATTCGGAACTTCGCAATAGCGGCAAGTAAATTGCGAACTTTGCAACTTCGACACCGGCGCGGACGCGTAACGCGTTGATCCATCAGGAGTGTTCTCCGCAGCACCGAACCGATCGACATGACCCGGCCCGCGAGGCGCGCGGCTCCTGGAGGCGTTCAGCCTCAAGAGCGGGCAGCTGATTCGGCGCCGCCCAGAATGGCGAGACTCCTTCGGGTCGGACAGAAGGGTCGAAGGATCTGCGCGCCAGCCTTGTGGCCAGAAAGAAAAGTCTATCGGGCGGATTCGCCTGACTCTGACCTGGTCCCGAAGCTAGCTGCGAGGCGTCCATCACGCGATCATTCATCAGTGTGGTCCTCAGACCCGCGGGTACACAACGAGGCGCTGCATGATCGATTCCGCGCAATTTAGCTCAGCGCGGCCAGCGCGTCGGCAGGTGTCGGGTTGACCGGCACCTTGGGCGGATAGGGCTCTTCGCTGTAATAGAGCAAGCCGGAGTCGGCGTCGTGACCCGGCACGTCGAGCACCGAGCCATCGGCACGCAGCGTCGGTGCCGTCACCACCGCCACCAGAATCTTGAAGCCGCGTTCCCCGTGTTTGGCTAGCACCGCGCGCGCCACGGGCAGGGGTGCGTCGTCGGCGACCTCCACCAGTTCATCCCCACCGTCGGCGCCCTTGCGCGTCTTGACGGTGTAGAACTCGCACACGCGACCCATGTGGTCGGTGAGCCAGTCTTGGGAAACTGGCCGCGCTCGACCCGTCGCCACGTAGGTCACGGCGCCTTCACCGAAGTCGAATAACTCACCGCGATCGCGCAGCACCTGCAGCACGGTGTCGGTAGTGGCGATTCGCAATCCCTTGCCGACCTGGACACGGGCCGACTGCCGCAGCAACTCAAAGCGGATGCTCCCATGCCGATGCGAGTAGAGGGCTGGCCGCGTGCCGCTCTTGAGGTTGACCACCGCCACCCGACGATCGTGGTCCGGGTCGAGCGGATCGGCGAAACGTGCGTTGCACGTCGCGAGCCCTCTCAACGGTGATGCTGCGCGTCCCGGCCAGTGCAGGGCCGTACACTTGCGCGGTGGCGATTGGCCGCCGGATGCCGTCAGTCAGGATTGGCGGCGCTGCAAAGTCCAGCCGCTCGGGCTGCCATACGGATGAATCGACCAGGCAGCGGCCCAGGGCCTGCCCGGCATTACCAACCTCATGCCACCCCATGCCCGCTGCCCAAAGCAGCGTAACCAGTCGCCTGCCCGCCTCCGGGATCAGCGACGCGTCCTGCACAGGGATGTAGAGGCGATGCCGGTGCAAGCCGGTCAGTTCGCGGCCGTCGGGTGCCGTCAGACCGGCAGATGCCGACGGGCGCCAGAGCATCGGCGCCGCGGCCAGGGCAGGGCAGGCGTGATGAGCTGATGGCGCAGCGCATCGCGGTCGAGCACGCCTTCGAGAGCGCCGTCTTGGTCGAGCATCATGACGCCCGGGCGCGGCGCGAACTGGAAGAACCTGCGCGTTCGGCTGATCGCACCGCCGGACTCGGGCACCCTGTCATCCGTGACCAAGCGCGCGTCAGGGTATCCCGGGGCACTCGTCGGGGCGCAGGTACGCGTGCCCCCGATTGCCCCCACGACCGGTTGGATGTCAATGAACGGTGCTGCCCCCGTTCTGGACGAAAAGAAGAGAAAAAACCCGCACCTAGGCGGGTTCTGTTCCTCTGCTGGACGGCTTCGGATGCCATCGGACAACTTATTGGTGGAGCCGGCGTCTACCGAATAAGTCGGCGAGAACGGCAAGAACAGGCGATCGTCCCCTCATGACTGGTTGGAGTTACCCCCA
>JBBRJB010000494.1:0-2983 GCA_038220085.1 Burkholderiales bacterium | reverse complement strand
ATCGCCACGGCCTGGCCGACGCCACTGCCCGCGCCGGTGATGATTGCGACTTTCTGATGTCCCTGATCTTTTGCCACCTGACTCCTCCGTTGTTGGTATGCCTGAGCCGGACTGCCGTCAAAACGGCAAGTGGCGCGACGCCTGTTGCGGCCACGAAACCGGAACTGCTGCCTATACTAGCCGATGACGCTCACAGCCGATGAGGCTGGACCTGCCCGGAGCGTCAAGACCTGTTCGGATCCTCTTCTGATCCTCTTCTGATCCTGTTCACCGATCCTGTTCACTGATGAGTTCCCCGATCTGGAAGCGCTGCCGCCTGCCGGCCGCCGTCCGCCGCATCGGCGCGCCGGCGTCGCTGGCCCTGGCCGTCGTCCTCCTGGCGGGTTGCGGGGGCGGGAGCGATTCCCCGGCCGCGGTTTCGCCCAGCCCGTCGGCGCCAGCGCCGGCCGGTCCCAGCTATACCGTCTCCGGCACCCTGTCCGTCACCGAGACCAGCGCGGTCGACTCGGACACCAACGACCCCAACCAGGTCGGGCGCGCCGACAACGGGACCTTCGAGACGGCCCAGACGCTGGTCAACCCGGTTCAACTGACTGGTTACCTGGCGATGGCGGGGCAGGGCCCGGCAGGCCCGGCAGGCGATGCCGGCGACCTGGTGGACGGCTACCGTGTTTCGCTGGAGGCGGGCCAGGTGGTCGAACTCGAGTTCGCGGCCGATCCCACCAGGTTCGACATCGACCTGTTTGTCTTCGACGCGAACCGCGTGCTCAAGGGCAGCTCGATCGGCGTCAACAAGTACGAATGCGTGCGCATTACCGCCAGCGGCGAATACACCCTCGGCGTGCAGGTCGTCCCGGACAGGAGCAGCGGCGGCAGCGTCTACCAGGTGCGCATCGGTGCACCCGGCACCGGTACCGGCTGCTCCAACTCCACCGATGCGGGGCAGGCGCTGGTGCCGGGGCGGATCGTCGCCCAGCCCAGCGACGCGGCCCGGGCCCGGTTCGCCGCTGCCGCCAAGTCGCTGAACGGCGTGGTGGTCCTGCGGGGCGATCCCTCGCAGCCGCGACCGCTGCTGCTGCAGCTGCCGGCCGGCGTCAGTGATCGGCAGGCCTCCGTGCAGCGGATGCAGGCTGCCACCAAGGCGCTCGCGCCCGGCGGGGCCGGCGCCATCGCCACCGCCGTTCCTGAGCAGCAGGCCCAGGCGGCTGCCCAGATTGCAGCCTGGCGGGGGCAACTGCCGGCGAACGACCAAGCGCTGCTGGAGACGTTCGACTATGCCAAGCTGATGGTCGCCAGCGGCGACTACGCCTATGCCGTCCCCGATTTCCGGTTGCAGGCGAACCAGACGCAGACCATGGCGCCGTTCCCGCCAAACGACCGTGAGTACGTCAAGCAGCGCTGGCATTACGACGCGATCAATCTGCCGGCGGCGGTAGCAGCGCTGCAGGGTGCAGATCTGACAGGCGCCGTCACGCCGGTCGTGGCCGTCGTCGATACCGGGATCGTCGGCAATCATCCGGATCTCGCCAGCCAGCTGGTCGCCGGCTACGACTTCGTCAGCGAACCGGCCAACGCCGGCGATGGCAACGGTTTAGACGCGGATCCGGACGACGCATCGGTCGAGCAAGGATTCTCGTTCCATGGCTCGCACGTGGCCGGCACCATCGCGGCCCAGACCTACAACGGCATCGGCGGCGCCGGCGTGGCGCCGATCGCCCGCATCATGCCCGTCCGGGCGCTGGGCACCAGCGGCTCCGGCAGCCTCTACGACATCCTGCAGGCAGTGCGATTCGCGGCCGGTCTGCCCACCGACGCCGGTGTCGCGCCGTCGCGGCGCGCCGACATCATCAACCTCAGCCTGGGTGCCGCGGGCATCGGCTGCGAGGATCCGCTGTTCCAGAACCTGTTTCAGCAGGTGCGTGCCCAGGGGGTGGTAGTGGTGGCGGCGGCCGGCAACGAATCCCGCCCCGGGACCGCGCCGGCGCCGGTGGGATTCCCGGCCAATTGCCCGACGGTTTTCGCGGTGGGCGCGACGGTCGTCAACGGCAGCCGGGCCTATTACTCCAACGCCGGGCCGCAGGTCTTCATTGCCGCGCCGGGTGGCGATACCTCCCGCTCCACCACCGGCAACGGCCTGCCGGACGGGATCTACAGCACCACGGCCAGTGTCGACGGCGGCGGTGTCCGTTCGGCGACCTACGGATTCCTGCAGGGCACTTCGATGGCCGTCCCGCACGTGGCGGGCGTATTCGCGCTGATGCGCTGGGTCAACCCGGCGCTCACGCCACAGGTGATCGAGACCCTGGTCCAGGACGGGGTGATTGTGGACGACCTCGGCCCCGCGGGCCGGGACACCGAGTTCGGCTATGGCCTGATCAACGCCCGCAAGGCGGTCGATGCGGCGCTCGCCCGACGGCCCGGCGGCGCCCCGCCGCCGCCGGCGACCGGGCGCACCGAAGCCCAGCCCGGATCGATCAGCCTCGGGAGCATCCGCACCGAGGCCGAGTTCGTCCTGTCGCATGTCGGCAGCAGCGTGGAGACCGTGGCCGCGGTCACGACCGATTCGCCGGCGATTGCCGTGGCCCCGAAGGCGGGGCAGGTGGACCCGGCCACCGGGCTTGGCACCTACCGGGTGACGGCCAATCGCGGCGCGCTGGCAGTGGGCGAGTCAGCGTTCCCGAATGTCGTGGTCCGGCTTTCGCCGGCGCGGACCCTGACGGTGCAGGTCGCGATCGAGCGGCGGGCGGCGGCAGCCGGCCAGGGCAGCGTCGGCCCGGTCTACCTGCTGGTGCTGGACGCGGCCGATCCGGCCAGGACGGTGGTGGCCAGCACCGCCGTCGCCGTGCCGGTCAACGGGCGCTACCAGTATTCGGTTACCGTGCCCGGCACGGCTGCGATCTCGCTGATCGCCGGCAGCGACCTCAACAACAACGGCGGCATCTGCAGCCCCGGCGAGGCCTGCGGCGCCTATCCGATGCTGTCG
>JBBRJB010000493.1:0-2985 GCA_038220085.1 Burkholderiales bacterium | reverse complement strand
CCCCTGGAATCGCGTCAGGAGCTCCCCCTTCAGCGGCGCCGACTCCAGCAGCCTATCCTTATCCGCCACCATCTGCCCGTTGACCCAGACGCCGTGCGCCCCAACGGCATCGGTGGTCAACCTGGGCGCCCCGCCCGGCAGGTCGAACACACGACGCTTCGGGCCCCGCCCTATCGTCTCGGGATCGAACAGCAAGAGGTCTGCCGCGTAGCCCTCCAGGATCAGCCCGCGCGCCTGCATGCCGAACACCTGCGCCGGCTGGCTGGTGAGCTTATGCACCGCCTCGGACATCGACATCCGCTGCAGTTCACGCGCCAGTGGCCCGTCAGGTGCAGGCCGAAGCCGGCATCGTTGAAGAAGGTCAGGTGCGCGCCGGCGTCGCTGAGGCTGACAATGCTGTGCGGATGGTTGAGCATGCGGCCGACCGCCTCCTCGTTGGCATTGAGCAGTTGGGCGGTGGAGACGGTCCGCAGCTCATCCCGAAGCGCCACGTCGAGCATCACGTCGAGCGGATCACGGCGCTCGGTGCGGGCGATCTCGGCAACGGTTTTCTGTTCGTACGCCGCCAGTTCCGGCGTCGCCACTTCAATCACCTGGACCTTGTCCCATTCGCCGTTGAACAGCCGGAAGGCCGACGTCGTCGCGATCTCCGCGCGCACACTGCTGCGAAACGCCGGGTCCGCCAGCAACGCGGCCAGTTCGTCGCCGTGCAGGCCAAGCGCGGGGGCCCAGCTGGCCAGCCCTTCGACCGGATACGGAGACTGCATTGTGAAGTCCATCGTCAGCGGGCAGCACGACACCGGCCGATGAGCGGATGGCCGCGGGTGTTGGCGGCCGTGGCCGCCCTCGCCCATCGCCGTCACCAGTGCCGCATCTCACGATCGTCGGCCAGCCGCGACGGCATCGGCCGCCCACCGGCGCCGTTGTGCGCCGGCGAGGTGCTGCTGGCAAAGCCGACGGCGCCGGCGCGCATCGCGTCGCGCACGATTCCTGCATCTGCGCAACCTCGGCATCGGTCGCCACCCGCGTCGACGAATCATCGCCCATGACGTAGGTCCGGACACTGCTGTGACCGATGTAGGCGGCGATGTTGACCGCGCTGCCCTGGCGGCGGAGCTGTGACAGGTACTCGGGAAAGGTCTCGAACTCCCAGGCGATGCCCTGGCGTAGCATCTCATGGTCGGAGTCTCCCTTCAAACTGCGCTAGACTGCGCTAGACTGCGCAGAACGGCAACTCGACTCGCTTCATCACGCAGGCACCCCCATGCTCGACTCCGAACAGATCGCCCGCTACCACCGGGATGGTTATGTGGTTCCAGACTTCCGGGTTCCCGAGGAGACCCTGGTTGCGATCCGCGCACGCTATGCGGCGCTGCTCGAACGCGAACCTCGCTTTCACGACTACTGCCCGATGCTGCTCGACTACGACCTCGGCTTCCTGGACTATTGCGACAACGCCCAGATCCTGGACATGGTCTCGCAACTGATCGGGCCCGACATCGCGCTCTGGAACACCAGCTTCTTCGCCAAGCCGGCCTTCAGCGGCAAGCGGACGCCCTGGCACCAGGACGGCGAGTACTGGCCGATCCGCCCGCTCGCGACCTGCACCGCCTGGCTCGCGCTGGACGATTCGACACCGGAGAACGGTTGCCTGCGGGTGATCAGGGGATCGCACACGGCACGGGCATTACGCGCGCACAACACCGTCGATCGCGACGACGTTACCTTGAACCAGGAACTCGACGCCGGCGAGTTTAACGAGGCCGACGCAGTGGACGTCGTCCTGAGGGCGGGACAGATTTCGCTGCACGACGTCTACCTGCTGCACGGCTCGGAGCCGAACACGTCGCCGCAGCCCCGGCGCGGCATGACGATGCGCTTCATGCCGACGACCAGCGTCTTCGATCGGGACCTGGCGCGGGAGAAAGCGCAGCGCCTCAAAACCGTCGATCATTCTTCGCGACAGGTCTTTCTCCTGCGCGGCGTGGACCGCTCCGGCGCCAACACGTTCCACCCGCGCCCGGTCGCTGCGGACGCCACCCGCTAGAGTCTGCCTCTATGTCGGCATGACCGGGCTGGATCCCGACGTACGCTTCAACAATTACAAGGCCGGTGTCCGGGCGAACCGCTTCATCACCGACTACGGCGTGCGGGCTGCACGGGGTGTGGCAGGCGTTAGCCCCAGCCCGGTCGCCCGAAGGAGAGCTCGCTCCCGATGATTCCGGTCGATCCGAACCGACTCGACCTGGCCCGCGAATTCCGGCAGGGTCCGCTCGGCCCGCACAGCCCCGATCTGCAGCGTCTGCTGAAGATCTTTCGCTGGGATTCGGTCACGGACCGCCACATGGTGGTCCAGCGGGTCCGCGGAGGACCCTGGAGCATCGCCCGAGCGACCGGACCGAAGGGGCATCCGCTCGAGTTCTTCGACGAGGGCCATTACGCGACCTCGACGGACGCCTGGTGGAACATCTTCCGCAGACGCTGGAGGCATCACACCGGACAGGCACTTCAGCTTCCTGAAGACGAGAATGCCCAGATGGACGAGCCCGACTCGGGACGGGTCGAGCCGTCTGCCAGTCGCTACCCCCTGCTCGGATACGCTGACCGCTTCAGCGTCCGGCCGGCAGGGTCGATTGCATTCAAGGTCAGCGCGCCGGCCGCCTACCGGGTAAGCATCGAACAGCTGCGATGCGGCGATAGCGCCGGGGTCGGCTTCAAGTCGACACCCGTGCCATCGGCGGTTGACGGCCTCAAGCCCGGAAGAGTCCAGACGGCCATTTGCGGCAGCTGGATCGAGATCCTGGCGGATCGCCGAGCGTTCGATCTGCCGAGCGCCACGCTGACGGCAAGGATCTGGCCGACGACGCCGCAGCTCGGCCGTTGGCAGGCGCTGATGGGTAACTGGTCCGAGGCGACTGGTTCGGGCTATCTGCTGGGTATCGATCCTGCCGGATGCCTTGCAGTGCGCATCGGCAACGGCGGCGC
>JBBRJB010000492.1:0-2987 GCA_038220085.1 Burkholderiales bacterium | reverse complement strand
CACCATCGGATTGCGCGTGCCGTCCGGCGTCGGCACGACCATGGCCAGTTCCCGCACGCCGGCGACGTGGGCCGGGATGGCGTTCATCAGCACCGACGACGGATAGGCGGCCTTGCCGCCCGGCACATAAAGTCCGACCCGCTCGATCGGCAACACGCGCTGGCCGAGCCGGGTTCCGTCCGCTTCCGTGTACGACCAGGAGTCCGTCTTCTGGCGTTCGTGGTAGCGGCGGACGCGAACCGCGGCCGACTGCAGCGCCGCCCGCTCGGCTTCGGGCAGGGACTGCAAGGCCGCCGACAGTTCGGCCGGGTCCAGGCGCAGGAGCGACGCGTGCGCGCAATCGTACCTGTCGAAGCGGCGGGTGTAGTCGAGCAATGCTTCATCGCCGCGCCGGCGGACGTCGGCGATGATGGCCTTCACCGCCTGTTCGATGCCGCTGTCCTGTTCCGGCTCCCAGGCCAGCAGCGTGGCGAGCCGAGCGTCGAACCCGGCTTCGTCGATGTCGAGCCGGTTGATCAGGGGCTTCACGATGCCGCCACCGGGGCCGCGGCAGCCTGCTCGAGCGCGGCGATCAGGGGCGCCAGCAGCGCCTGGTGCATCTTGAGGGCCGCCTGGTTGACGATCAGGCGGGCCGAAATCGGCATGATGTCCTCGACTTCCACCAGGTTGTTCGCCTTCAGCGTGCTGCCGGTGGAGACCACGTCGACGATGGCGTCCGCCAGGCCTACCAGCGGCGCCAACTCCATCGAACCGTACAGCTTGATGAGGTCGATATGCACCCCCTTGCGCGCGAAATGCCGCGACGCCACGCTGACATACTTGGTGGCAATGCGCAGCCGCTGGCCGCGCCGGACGGCATTGTCGTAGTCGAATCCCGTTGGCGCGGCAACGCACATCCGGCAGCGGCCGATGCCGAGGTCCACCGGCTGGTAGAGGCCCTCCCCGCCATGTTCCAGCATGACGTCCTTGCCGGCGATGCCAAGGTCCGCAGCGCCGTGCTGCACGTAGGTCGGCACGTCGGTGGCGCGCACGATCAGCAGGCGCAAGTTGGGGTCGCCGGTGGGAAGGATCAGCTTGCGCGAATCGGCCAGGCTGGTGTCGATCAGGATGCCGCAACGCTGCAGCAGGCCGGCAGTGTCATCCAGGATCCGGCCCTTGGACAAGGCGAGGGTCAGCATGGACGCTTGCACCGGCTCACCGGGTCTCCTGCGCCGGTTGCGGGGACTGCAGGGCGCGATCGTCGGCCCGACGGCCGAAGCGCGTCGGCGGGGGCGAGCCGATCCGGCTGATCCTGGCCCCGAGCGCCGACAGTTTCGCTTCCATCTGCGCGTAGCCGCGGTCCAGGTGGTAGATCCGCTCCACCACGGTTTCGCCTTCCGCGCAGAGGCCGGCCATGACCAGGCTGGCCGAGGCGCGCAGGTCGGTCGCCATGACGGTGGCGCCTGACAGTCTTTCCACACCGATCACGACGGCGGTATTGCCCTCGACCTGGATGTCCGCGCCGAGACGAAGCAGTTCCTGCACGTGCATGAAGCGATTCTCGAAGATGGTCTCGGTGACCACCCCGGTGCCGTCGGCAACACAGTTCAAGGCCATGAACTGGGCCTGCATGTCGGTGGCGAAGCCCGGATAGGGCGCGGTCCGCAGGTTGACCGACGTCGGGCGCCGCGCCAGGCGCAGCCGGATCCAGTCCGCGCCGGTGGTGACTTCGGCCCCGGTTTCGCGCAGTTTGTCGATGGTGGCGTCGAGCGCCTGAGGATGCGTGCGCTTGACCAGGACATCGCCGCCACACGCGGCAGCGGCGCACAGGAAAGTGCCGGTCTCGATGCGATCGGCCATGATCCGGTGGCGGGCGCCGTGCAGTGCCGGTACGCCTTCGATGACGATGCAGTCGCTGCCCGCGCCCTTGATGCGCGCGCCCATGGCCACCAGCGCGTGGGCCAGGTCGACAACCTCGGGCTCGCGCGCGGCGTTCTCGATCCGGGTTTCGCCGTCGGCCAAGCAGGCCGCCATCATCAGGTTTTCAGTCCCGGTGACGGTCACCATGTCGGTGACGATGCGAGCACCCTTGAGCCGGTCGGCCCGCGCGACGACATAGCCCTGTTCGATGTCGATCCGCGCACCCATCGCCTGGAGGCCCTTGATGTGCTGGTCGATCGGCCGCTGGCCGATGGCGCAGCCGCCCGGCAGGGATACCCGCGCCTCCCCGAACCGGGCCAGCAGCGGGCCGAGGACCAGGATCGAGGCCCGCATGGTCTTGACCAGTTCATACGGCGCCTCGGTGCTGGTGACCCCGGAGGCGTCCAGCGTCAGCTGCAGGCCGTCGCGCGCCGTCCTGACGCCCAGCAGCGACAGCAGCCGCACGGTCGTGGCGATGTCCTGCAACTGAGGCACGTTGTCCAGCGCCAGGGTATCGGCGGTGAGCAGGCTCGCGCACAGGATCGGCAGCGCCGCGTTCTTGGCCCCGGACGCGTCAACCTCGCCGCGCAGCGCGATGCCGCCCAGAATACTCAGCTTGTCCATCGGATCAGCGAGGGGCTTGCTGCCACTCTTCCGGCGTGAACGTCTTCATCGACAAGGCGTGGATCTCCGCCTTCATCCGGTCGCCGAGGGCGCCGTACACCAACTGGTGGCGGGCGATAGGCCGTTTGCCCGCAAAGGCCGCGCTGACGATGGTCGCTTCGAAGTGCTGCCCGTCCCCGCTGACTTCCAGATGCGCGCAATCGAGTCCCTGGGCGATATAGCCCTTGACGTCTTCAGGGGTGACCACTGGCAATGCTCTCCATGCAGGTTGAACGACGGCTTCCGGCCGCGCTGCGAGGCAGCCCGGTCGGCCTGTCCGATTGTACCGGCAACCCGCCGGCAACCCGCCGGCTGCCCGCCGATCAGGCCCTGAGCTTGTAGCCCGACCTGAGCATCTGCAGCGCGACGCCGGCCACCACCAGCCAGGCGACGCCGACGATGCCCAGGGACAGCCAGGGAGAGAC
>JBBRJB010000491.1:0-3005 GCA_038220085.1 Burkholderiales bacterium | reverse complement strand
CAGTGGCTGGCCGTTCTGGACCAGCTCTGGCAGACGCGCCCGCACCTGAGCGGCACCCATGTCGACGAGAACTGGTACGAGTTCGGCGACCTTCAATACGACATCCGTGTCGATACCGAACTGACGTATGGCTGCATTGCAGCCAGCCGGAAGATCGGCGTGATTTCGCGGGCGGTGAACTACGATGCCTTTCCGATCGACACCGGCAGCATCGTCGCCACGCATTTCCTGCTTCGAGACCGCCCGGTGCCGGTCGTGCTGGCAAGCAACAACCTCTATCACTCGGCCGAATTGACCGAGCGGCTGGGTCAGATGGCGGTGCAGTGCGCCGCAGAATTGGGCCGGCGTGTGGCATTAGTGGGCGTCGGCAGTCTTTCCGGCTCCATCTTCCGCCATGAGATCGATATAGTCAGCGATCGCATCGTGCGGCCGGAAGACGATCAATGGAACCGGAAGATTCTCGATCTGCTGGAGCGCGGCGACGTGCCCGGATTGACGCGGGAAATACCTGAGTTCGCCCGCGAGGCGCGCGCGGACATGGGATTCAAGCACATGGCGTGGTTGCTCGGCGGCATGGAGCGCCGCTTCTATGGCGCACGCATACACGCCTACGGCCCGGTCTACGGCAGTGGCGCTGCGGTAGTGGAGTTCAAGCTCTGAGTTCAAACCTTTACCGGGCCTGGCGGCCCTCTGCAAGGAGTGCACGGATGGACAAGCAATCGAAGCGGCACACGACCTCCCCTGCGCCGGCCCGTGCCGGACGCAGGGTCCTGGCAACTGCCCTGGCGGCGCTGGGCTTGGGGCTGGTCTCGACTCAGGTGTCGGCCCAGCAGTGCACGGTCACCGTCGGCCGGGTGGAGCCGATGACCGGGCCCCTGGTCGACATGGGGCGTCAGGCCCCCTGGATCGACGACCTGAAGACGAAGCCGATCAACGCGGCCGGCGGACTGAAGGTTGGCGGCGAAAGCTGCAACATCGTGTACAAGCTGTACGACTCAAAGGGCACCACGGCCGGCTCGGCGGAAGCCGCGACCAAGGCGATTCTCCAGGACAAGGTCGATGTACTGATGGCGCAGGGCACGCCGGACACGACCAATGCGCCGTCGGACCTCTGCGAGCGATACGAGATTCCCTGCATCACCGCCGACACGCCGATCGAGGCATGGTTGTTCGGCCCTGACGGCAAGCCCAAGACCTTCAAGCACACCTTCCACTTCTTCTTCCAGGTGCCGGACCTGGTGAAGAACCACATCGGCATGATCAAGGCCCTGCCCGGCGGCTTCAACGGCTCGATCGGGTACCTTTACCCGAACGACCCGGACGGTACCGTCTTCGCGCAGATCTTCGATCCGGAGTTCAAGAAGGCAGGCTGGAAACCGGTGGACCCCGGCAGGTTCCAGCAGGGCCTGCCGGACTTTTCCGCCATCATCAACCAGTTCAAGCGCAATCGTGTCGAGGTCGTCACCGGCGTACTGGCGCCGCCGGACCTGCAGAACTACTTGCAGCAGGCGGCCCAAGCGGGTTTCCGGCCGAAGATGTACGTGATCGACAAGGGGACGGGGTATCCGGAGCCGATGAAGGCGATCGGCAAGAATGGCGAGAACATCCTCTCGGTCAACTTCTGGTCCCCCGCCTTCCCGGGGCGGTCGAAATTCAGCGACCACGACGGGGAAAAGCTTGTAGCCGCCTATGAGAAAGACAACAAGTTCCAGTACGCACCACCCCTGGCCTACGTCGATGCGCAATACGACATCCTCTTCGACGCGCTGCAGCGCGCCGGCTCCAAGGACAAGGCCGCCCTGCTGAAGGCACTGCGTGAGACGGATCTCGAGACGGTGGTCGGCAAGGTGAAGTTCAACGAGCAGAACTACTCGGTGACCCCGCTCGGTGGCGCGCAGTGGCACGACAAGGGAGGCCGGCTGGTGAAGGAGAACGTCTACAACGAGGTCTACCCGCAGGTGAAGAAGACCTCCGACATGCGTCTCTACGCCAAGTAGCAGGCGCGAAGGGCAGGTTCCTGGCGGAAACGATGGGTGCCGCGCTGTACCGTGCATTCGGGACTCAGGCCGAACTCGACGAACAGTACGACGTCGAGCGGTCGGTCCCGGATTTCACGGTCTACGCCCGCCATTACACCGATGAAAGCAAGCTGGCCCGTCATCGCCTTGCGTGCCGGCTCGACGTCCCCTATGGACCCACCCGGGAAGAGCATCTCGATATTTTCCCGGCCGCGCAACGCGATGCGCCGATTCTGCTCTTCATCCACGGCGGATACTGGCGGATGCTGTCCTCCAAGGAATTCAGCTGTGTCGCGTTCGGGCCGGTTCCGGCGGGCGTCACAGTGGTCGTCGTCAACTACGCCTTGTGCCCTGCCGTGAGCATCGATGAGATCGTGCGACAGGCGCGAGCGGCGGTCGCCTGGACCTTCCGTCATGCACCGGACTTCGGCGGCGATCCTCGACGCCTGTTCGTGAGCGGGCATTCAGCCGGTGGCCAGCTGACGGCGATGTGCCTGAACACCGAGTGGGACCGCGATTACGGGCTGCCCGACGATATCGTCAAGGGCGGCCTGTCCATCAGCGGCGTTTTCGACCTGCAACCCATCCGCTACACCCTCATGCAACCGCTGGTGCAGATCGACGACGGGATCGTGGCGCGCAACAGCCCGCAGCGGCTGCGTCAGCGCAAGACCCGATCGCCATTTCTCTTCACCGTTGGCGGCGACGAGGCGGCCGAGTTCCAGCGCCAGACGAAGGACTTCCTCGAGCACTGGCAGATGAGCGGCAACGAGGGGGAGCTACTACCCCAGCCGGGCTTGAATCACTTCGACGCCATCTACGGGCTCGAGGATCGCAGGAGCGACCTGTGGCGCGCCTTGTTCCGGATGATGGACCTGCGTCCGCCCGCGCCCGGGCGAAACTAGGAGGCTGTCGGAGTATGGGAAGGGGTCGCGCGGTGGACGACAGGGATGCAGCGCAAGGCGCGCGAAGGGGATCAATACCAGG
>JBBRJB010000490.1:0-3009 GCA_038220085.1 Burkholderiales bacterium | reverse complement strand
GATGCCGCCGAATGTCGGCTCCAGCGCGGCGATGATCTCGATCAACTGGTCCGGGTCGTTCTGGTTGAGTTCGAGGTCGAACACGTCGATACCGGCGAACTTCTTGAACAGGACCGCCTTGCCTTCCATCACCGGCTTGGAGGCGAGCGGGCCGATGTTGCCCAGGCCGAGTACCGCCGTGCCGTTGGTGACCACCGCTACCAGATTGCCGCGGCTGGTGTAGCGAAAGGCGTTGGCCGGATCCGCCACGATCTCCTCGCAGGCGGCGGCGACACCCGGGGTGTATGCCAGGGCGAGGTCGCGCTGATTGCTGAGCGACTTGGTCGGCTGGATCGACACTTTCCCGGGCTGACCGGTCTCGTGGTATTCGAGCGCTGCCTGGCGCAGTTGCGGATCCATCAGGCGACCTTGTGAGTGTGACGTGCGGCAATGAAGTTTACGGCAATGCCATTGCAAGCACCTCCGCGACGTGCAAGGCGCGGCGCCCGGCGCCGTCGGCGATCTGGTGGCGGCAACTGGTGCCGTCGGCAATGATCAGGGTCTGGGCGTCGGCGGCCCTGACCGCGGGCAGCAGCGACAGTTCGGCCATCGCCATCGAGGTGTCGTAGTGCTCCGCTTCGTAGCCGAAGGCGCCCGCCATGCCACAGCAACTCGACTCGATGAGGCGAACCTGCAGATCCGGAATCAGCTTGAGCACCCGCTCGATCGGCCGCACCGCGTCGAACGCTTTCTGGTGGCAATGGCCGTGCAGCAGCGCCTGGCGGGCCTCGATCGGCTTGAACGCCAGCTTCAGGCGACCGGCGGCCCGCTCTTCGTCGAGGAACTCCTCCAGCAGCAGCGCCTGCGGCGCCAGGGCTGACGCCAGGCCGGCCTCGTCGCCGAGTTTCATCGCGAGGAACTCGTCGCGCATGGTCAGCAGGCACGAGGGCTCGAGCCCGACGACGACGGCGCCGCGATCGAGGAAAGGCTTGAGCGCGCGCAGGCTGCGCAGCGCTTCCGCCTTGGCCTGCTCGACCAGGCCGGCCGAGAGATAGGTTCGACCACAGCACAACGGGCGCTGCGGCTCGGAGTCGGAGGGCCCCGGCGCGGCGATGTGCACCGTGTAGCCGGCGGCCTGGAGGACCTGCCGGGCGGCGACGAGGACCTGGGGCTCGAATGAGTTGCTAAAGGTGTCGACCCACAGCACCACTTCGCCGGCCCGCGTCGGCAGGTGCTCGGCATGGTCGCCATGGTCATGCCGGAGAGCATGCCCACCGGCGGGCCTGCCGTCACGGCCGTTATGGCCGGCATGGCCGGCATGGCCGGCGCCTGCGCGCGCCAGGAAGGTATCGCGGCGCCAGCGGGGCAGCGAACGCCGCGCCGACAAGCCGAGGAAGCGTTCGGTCAGGTAGGCCGCTCCCGGCAGTCGATCCCGGGCATTGAACAGCCACGCATGGCGGGCGGCGAAGCCTGCGTAGCGCGGCAGGAAAGCGACCAGTTTCTGACGCAGGCCGATTCCACTCGCCTTGGACCGTTGATGGAGCACTTCGATCTTCATCCGCGCCATGTCGACGCCGGTCGGGCAATCGCGCCGGCAGCCCTTGCAACTCACGCACAGCGAGAGGGCCTCTCCCACCGCCGGCGAGTCCAAGCCGTCGGCTCCCAGTTGCCCGCTCAGCGCCAGGCGCAAGGTGTTGGCCCGGCCCCGTGTGAGGTCGCGTTCGTTGCGGGTGACCCGAAAGCTCGGACACATCGTGCCGGCATCGAACTTGCGGCAGTGCCCGTTGTTGTTGCACATCTCGACGGCTTTCGACAGGCCGCCTGCAGGATCGCCGCCGGTACCCGGGGCACTGGTGCGCTCGGTCACCGGGTCGGTCTGCACGTTCCAGCCGGACCAGTCCAGCCCGGTCGCCAGCGGTGCCACCGAGTAACCGGGCTTGTACCGGAACAGGCTGGCATCGTCCATTCGCGCCGGCCGCACGATCTTGCCGGGATTCATCAGGTTGTCGGGATCGAAGAGGTCCTTGATCTCTTCGAAGCTGCGGGTCAGGCGCCCGCCGAACTGCCAGGACACCCATTCGCTGCGGACCAGGCCGTCGCCGTGTTCGCCCGAGAACGCGCCTTTGTAGCGTCGCACCAGGACGGCGGCCTCCTCGGCAATGGCGCGCATCTTCGCCGCGCCGCCGGCCGCCCCCGCGCTGCGCATGTCCAGGATCGGACGGACATGCAGCGTGCCGACCGACGCGTGGGCATACCAGGTCCCGCGCGTGCCGTGACGCGCGAAGACTTCGGTGAGCCGGGCGGTGTATTCCGCGAGGTGCTCCAGCGGCACCGCGCAGTCCTCGATGAAGCTGACGGGCTTGCCGTCGCCCTTCAAGGACATCATGATGTTCAGGCCCGCCTTGCGGACATCCCACAGCGCTTTCTGCGCCGCCGTGTCCGGCATCGGAACCACCGTGCCGGGCAGGCCGATGTCCGCCATCAGTTCCACCAGCGAAGTTAGCTGCGCCAGCAACCGGGAGCGGTCCTCACCGCTGAATTCCACCAGCAGGATCGCTTCGGGCGTCGGCGCCGCAGGATCGACCAGCGCGGCCTCCATCACCGACCGGAACACCGGGTTGCCGCGCGCCAGGTCGATCATCGTGCGGTCGACCAACTCCACCGCCGTCGGTCCGAGCGTGACGATATGCCGCGCGCTGTCCATTGCGCGGTGAAAGTTCTCGAAATTGATCACCCCGAGCGCCTTGTGCGCGGGCAGGCGGGACAGCCGCAGTTGCAGGCGCTTGAACCAGGCCAGGGTGCCTTCGGACCCCACCAGGAGATGCGCCAGGTTGACCGAGCCGTCCGCGGTATAGGGGCGATCGGACTGGGGATGGAACACATCGAGGTTGTAGCCGCCGACCCGCCGCATGACCTTGGGCCAGCGCCGCGCGATCTCGTCCTTTTCGCGCTCGGCGATCTCGAACAGGCGCGCCACCAGTTTGCCGGCGCGGCCGCTGCCGAGCGTGAGCGTGGAGTCCCTGCCGAACG
>JBBRJB010000489.1:0-3010 GCA_038220085.1 Burkholderiales bacterium | reverse complement strand
CTCGCCGATCATCCGGTAGACACCCGGGCGATTTGGCAGCCGCGACAGAAACCGCTTGAAGTCGGGCGGGCCGGTCGGACCGGGCGGGTCGGACGGCTGGGCCCCGTCCGCCGAGCCCTGAAGGCCGGTCATTGCCCCGGAGGGCCTTCTCGAAGGCCGGGGTGGATCGCCGCAATGCGCCGCGCCAGGTTGCGATTCTTCGGCGCCGACAGGCCTGCCAGCACTTCGTCCACCAGGTCGGGCCGATTGCAGACCAGCACCATGTCGCAGCCCGCCGTCAAGGCAGCCACGACGCGCGCGGTGATGCCGCCCGCGAAGCTCGCGGCTTCCATCGTGAGATCGTCCGAGAAGACCAGGCCGTCGAATTTCAATCGCCGGCGCAGGATGGTCTGCAGCCACTTACGCGAAAAGCCGGCGGGGTTCGGATCCACCTGCGGATAGATCACATGGGCCGGCATCACGCTCGACAGGGAGCGGCCGAGCCAGCCGTAGGGCGCGGCGTCCTGCGCCAGGATTGTGCGCAACGGCCGGTCGTCCACCGGCATTCCGACGTGCGAGTCTGCGTGGGCGTAGCCGTGACCGGGAAAATGCTTGCCGCAATTGCCGATGCCACCCAGCAGCAGGCCATGATTCAGGCTCTTGGCCAGGAGCGTCACCACCCGGGCGTCCGCATGAAAGGCGCGATCGCCGATCACCCCGGAAGCGTCGTGATCCAGGTCCAGTACCGGGGTGAAACTCAGGTCCACGCCCACGGTGCGCAGCTCGGCGCCGATCACGTGGCCGATCTCGGTGGCCTCGCGGCAGGCCGCCAGCACGTCGCGATCCCACAGCCGGCCCAGCTCCCGCATCGGGGCGATCGTGCTGAAGCCCTTGCGGAAGCGCTGCACCCGCCCGCCTTCGTGATCGACACAGACCAGCAACTGCGGGCTGCGCAGCGCATGGATCTCAGCCGTCATGTCGCGCAACTGCGCCGGCGAGTCGTAGTTGCGCGTGAACAGGATGACACCACCCACCAGGGGGTGACACAACCGCTGGCGTTCCGCGTCGGTCAGCGCCAGGCCTTCGACGTCGGCGATGACCGGCCCCAGGGGCAGTTGCAGCGGTGCCGATCGCCGGCGCAGGTAAGCCATCAGTTCTTCTCCAGGATCACGAATGCGAGCGCACTCGCCTTCTCGTCTGACAGCGACACATGCGCCGTCAGGTCGAGTTCATCGAGGTACGGGGCCAGCGCCTTGCGGGCGACCGGATAGGGCTTACCCCGAGAGTCGTTCAGGATCTGCAGCGAGAGCAGGGTCATCGGCCCGCGCAGGCCGAGCCCGAGCGCCTTGGAGAAGGCCTCCTTGCCGGCAAAACGCTTGGCGAGGTAGCGCACCGCCCGATCGGTGCCCGCGACGCCGTTGGCGGCGCCGCGCGAGCGCCGGCGGGAGAATTCCGCCAGTTCGTCTGGTCCCAGGATGCGGCGGGCGAAACGGTCACCATAACGCCTGAACAATCCCTCGATCCGCTCGAGCAGGACGATGTCGGTGCCGATGCCGTAGATCATGCCGGTCAGCCCCGCATCGGCGGGCCACCGGAAGCCGATGCGCCACCGGCCGCAGCCTCCCGGATCAGCCGTTTCATCTCGGCAACGGCCTCGCGCAGTCCGACGAACAGCGCCCGTGAAACGATCGCATGGCCGATGTGCAGTTCGCGGATGCCCGGCAGCGCCGCCACCGGCTGCACGTTGAAGTAGTTGAGCGCGTGGCCGGCATTGAAACGCATGCCGTGCTCGCGGACCAGTTCGCCCACCACGCGGATCCTGTCCAGCTCGCGCAGCACCGTTGCGCTCTCAGCATCGCGGCCATCCCGGTGAAACGCCTCCGCATAGGGTCCGGTGTGAATCTCGCAGACCGCCGCCCCGATCCGGGCTGCGGCCTTCACCTGCGCGGCGTCGGCGTCGATGAAGACGCTGGTCATCACCCCTGCAGATCTCAGACGGTCGATCGCCGCGGCGATCTTTGCCTCCTGGACGACGATGTTCAGACCGCCTTCGGTAGTGACCTCATGGCGGCCCTCCGGCACCAGCATCGCCATCTCGGGACGCAACTGGGTTGCGATGCCGACCATCTCATCGGTGGCAGCCATTTCCAGGTTCAGCTTGATGTGGGTCAGGTCCCGCAGTCGGCGAACATCCAGGTCCTGGATGTGGCGCCGATCCTCGCGCAGGTGCACCGTGATCCCGTCCGCGCCGCCCAGGTGCGCCTCGACAGCGGCCCATACCGGATCCGGCTCGTAGGTCCGGCGCGCCTGCCGCACCGTGGCGACATGGTCGATGTTCACACCCAGTTCGATCATCGGATTACCTGTTCCTGAAGCCGCTGCAGGTCGATCAGTATCTGCCGCGTCTTGAGTGGGATACCCTCCAACTGGGCCCCGAGCACCTGGCGGGACAGGCGCTTGGCCGAGGCCAACACACCTGGCGCATCATACCGCCCGCCGGCGATGTCCCGAAGCACGCGGACGGGGAAGGCGTCTTCATCGTCGGCATCCGAAAGCACCAGTTGACCGCTTAGCATCCGGTAAACAGCGCCAGGCTGCAGATCGCGCCCCTGCTGGTCGCAACTGAGATCCGGGGCATAGCCGATCTGCTGCAGCAGGAGCCATTCGAAACGGCGCAGCACTTCCTCGTGCGCGCCGCGTTCGCCCAGCGCGCGCAAGGCCTCCACATAGCCCGTGTAGAGCCCGGGGTGCGGATCCTCGCGACCGAGCAGCCGCACCAGGAGTTCGTTGAGGTAGAAGGCGAACAGCAGGGCCTCGCCTGAGGGCATCGGCAGGCCACCTTGCCATTCGGCGCGGGTGAGTGTGCGCAATTCGCCCTTGCCGGCAATGCTGAACTCGATCGGCTGGAACTGCAGCAGCACCGCCCTCAAGGCGGACTGGGGCCGCCTGGCCCCCTTGGCAACCACTGCCAGCCTGCCGAGCTTCTGGGAGAACAACTCGACGATCAGGCTTGTCTCGCGGTAGGGAAAGC
>JBBRJB010000488.1:0-3019 GCA_038220085.1 Burkholderiales bacterium | reverse complement strand
CTCTACATCCTGGACGAGCCCACCACCGGCCTGCATTTCCATGACATCGCACTGCTGCTCAATGTCATTCATGCGCTGCGCGACCACGGCAACACAGTCGTCGTCATCGAGCACAATCTCGACGTGATCAAGACGGCGGACTGGATCATCGACCTGGGTCCCGAAGGCGGCGCCGGCGGCGGCGACATCGTCGCGCAGGGTACGCTCGAGACGATCTGCAATGCCCCGGCCAGTTACACCGGCCTGCATCTTCGCGACCTGCTGGTCCGCTCCGGGCAGTCCGACCAGGCCGTCCGCTACCGCTCACCGGGCGCCACTGCCGCGACCTGACCCGCGCTGCCGCTCGCATGCGATCCGCTGCCCAGTCCCGCTACCGCCAGACGATCGGCCATCATACCTGGCAATTCCGCGACCTCAAGGAACTGATGGGCAAGGCCTCCCCGCTGCGCTCCGGCGACCAGCTGGCGGGAGTGGCGGCTGCCGGCGCGGTCGAACGGATGGCCGCGCGGATCTGCCTGGCCGAGGTGCCGCTCGCACGCTTCCTGGAGGAAGCGCTGGTCCCGTATGAAAGCGACGAAGTCACGCGGCTGATCATCGACAGCCACGATGCCTCGGCCTTCACGCCGATCAGCCAGTTGAGCGTCGGCGCGCTGCGCGACTGGCTGCTGTCGGACGCGGCCGATGAGGCGGCGCTCACCGCCGTGCGCGCAGGCATCACGCCGGAAATGGCCGCGGCCGTGAGCAAGCTCATGCGCAACCAGGACCTGATACTGGTTGCGCGCAAGTGCCGCGTCGTGACCGGCTTCCGGAACACCATCGGCCTGCCGGGCCGGTTGGCGGTACGCCTGCAACCCAACCACCCGACCGACGATCTGCGCGGAATCGCCGCCTCAATCGTCGATGGCCTGCTTTACGGCGCCGGTGACGCGGTGATCGGGGTCAACCCGGCAACCGACAACATCGCCGCCATCGGCGGCATCGCCCACATGCTCGACGACGTCATCGCGCGGCTGGAGGTACCGACGCAGTCCTGCGTGCTGACCCATGTGACCAACACCTTGCAACTGATCGAGCGCCGGGTGCCGGTGGATCTGGTGTTCCAGTCGATTGCGGGCACCGAGCAGGCCAACCGCGGCTTCGGCGTCGATCTCGCGCTGCTCGCCGAGTCGCAGGCGGCTGCGCTCTCGCTTGGGCGCGGCACCGTCGGCGACAACGTGATGTACTTCGAAACCGGCCAGGGTAGCGCCCTGTCGGCAGCGGCGAACCATGGCGTGGACCAGCAGACCTGCGAGGCCCGCGCCTACGCGGTTGCCCGCGCGTTCAAGCCGCTGCTGACCAATACGGTCGTGGGCTTCATCGGCCCCGAGTACCTGTACGACGGCAAGCAGATCATCCGCGCGGGCCTGGAGGATCATTTCTGCGGAAAACTGCTCGGCTTGCCGCTGGGGTGCGACGTCTGCTACACCAATCATGCGCAGGCGGATTCCGACGACATGGACAACCTGCTGACCCTGCTCGGGACGGCGGGGGTCACGTTCATCATGGGGGTGCCCGGCGCCGACGACATCATGCTCAACTACCAGAGCACCTCCTTCCACGATGCGCTCTACTTGCGCCGCCTCCTGGGCCTGGCGCGCGCTCCGGAGTTCGACCAATGGCTGTGCATGATGCGGCTGACCGGCGAAGACGGCAGCCTCCTGCCCGTCGGACCCCGCCACCCGGCCCTGCAGCAGATGCGCCTCCTGTCGACATGAGCGATCCCGATCCCTGGCTGGACTTGCGGGGTCACACGGCGGCACGCATCGCGCTCGGGCGCAGCGGCAGCAGTCTGCCTACGGCGGAACTCTTGCGCTTCGGCCTTGCACACGCCCAGGCATGCGATGCGGTCCAGCGCCTGCTGGACGTGCCGGCCCTGGCACGCCGGTTTCAGGCCGCCGGCCTGCCGTGTCGTCACCTTCAGAGCGCCGCCGCCGACCGGGCGGGCTTCCTGCTGCGCCCCGACCTCGGGCGGCGCCTATCGGCTGCCAGCCGCCGGTCGCTGCGGGCGGTGGCCCGCGAGGCAGCGCGGGCGGCAGCGCCGGCAGCGGCGCAGGGCGAGCGATTCGCCTGCGACCTGCTCCTGGTCGTGGCCGATGGTCTGTCGGCACCCGCAATCGAGCGCAATGCCGTGCCGATGATCGCGGCGCTTCGACGCCAGGCGCCTCCCGATTGGCGCCTCGGTCCCCTGATCCTGGCGACCCAGGCGCGAGTGGCGCTGGGCGACGAGATCGGCGACGTGCTGTCCGCCCGCCTGGTCGCGATGCTCATCGGTGAGCGTCCTGGCCTCAGTTCGCCAGACGGCCTCGGGATCTACCTCACCTGGCAACCTCGGGTGGGCCGCACCGACGCCGAGCGCAACTGCATCTCGAATATCCGCCCGGAAGGTCTCGGCTACGAGGCCGCGTCGCATCGTTTCTGGTGGCTGTGCCGGCAGGCGCGGCAACTGCGCCTGACCGGCGTCGGCCTGAAGGATCAAAGCACTCCGCTGCTGGCGGGGGGTCTGCCCCATGCGCTGGGGGACGAGTGACTGCAGACTCGGCCGGCCGCGGTCGGTGCCCGCAGCAAGACCGTCCACTCAGGGCGGAGCAACCCCCGGCGGGGCAACGTCCGGCGGAGCAACGCCCGGCAGCGCCACACCTGCGCAGGCGATGAGCGCGCCGCTGCGCACCAGCGCAATCGCCTTGATCAGGTCCGGCTGCAGGTGACGATCATCCTCCAGATGGGCGACCTCGGCCCTGAGCAGTGCGCGAACCGCCTCGAGCGGCGGGCTCGATCTCAAAGGGGCATGGAAGTCGCACCCCTGGGCGGCACAGAGCAACTCGATCGCCACGACGCCCATTGCATTCTCCACCATCGGCATCAGGCGCCGCGCCGCGTGAGCCGCCATGGATACGTGATCTTCCTGGTTGGCGGAGGTGGGAATTGAATCCACGCTCGCGGGATGAGCGCGCTGCTTGTTCTCCGACACCAGCGCCGCCGC
>JBBRJB010000487.1:0-3044 GCA_038220085.1 Burkholderiales bacterium | reverse complement strand
ACCGATTTCCAGGGGGGCAGCGCCCGCACCCTCTACAGTTCGGTGCACAGTCAGATCTTCACCCTGCCCGCGACCTGCCTGCTCTACCCGGCCCACGACTACCGCGGCCTCACCGTGACCAGCGTCGACGAGGAACGTCATTTCAATCCGCGCCTGGGCAGCGGCATCGGCGAGGCCGACTTTACCGGGTACATGAACAACCTGGGATTGCCGCATCCCAAGCAGATCGACGTTGCCGTGCCTGCCAATCTGCAATGCGGGCAGCCGGGCGATGCGCAGACCGGGATGATCGATCCGGGCTGGGCGCCCTTGACCTTCACCTTTGCCGGAATCTGGGAGATCCAGCCGTCGGCACTGGAGGAGATCGCCCCTGCCGTGCAGATCCTGGACGTGCGCGAGCCTTCCGAATACCGCGGCCCGCTGGGTCATATCAACGGGGCGCAGCTGATTCCGCTGGGCGAGCTTGCCGACCGTGCCAAGGAACTCGCGCCGGATCGCCCGGTAGTCGCGGTCTGCCGTTCAGGCGCCCGCTCCGCCCAGGCGTGCGTGATCCTGCAGCGCGCCGGCTTCAAGGACCTGGCCAATCTCGCCGGCGGCATGCTGCGCTGGCGCGCAGATGGAATTCAATCCGAGGGCGGGCACCTGTAAGGCGTTGCAAGAACACCGGTTCAGACGCGGAGAACAGGCATGGGTCAGTGACGCGTATCGCTCGCAGGCGCCGGCCATGGCCAGGGAGATGGTCCGCGTGACCCGGCCCGGCGACTCAGGCAATGACGCGCACCACGTCGCCGACGGCGATCCGCCCGCCGACGTCGATGCGGGCGGTCAGGCCGCCATGGCCGCGCAAGGCGTTGTAGCCGCCGGGGCCCAGCGTCTCTTCCATCTTCGAACAGGGTTCGCAGGGGCCGGTGACGACCAGGACCACCTCGGCGCCCACCGCCAGCCGGATCGGCGTATCGGCGAACAATGGCCGGACCGCGACCAGATTGAGCCCGGTGATCACCAGGTTGCGGCGAAGCACGACGGGATCGATGCGCTCCAAGCCGATCCAGGACGCGATCAGGGGCAGGTGCTCCGACTGCAGCAGGGTCACCTGCCGCTTGTGCCGGTTGGGCGCCGTGGCGACGCGGTCTGCGCTGCGATCGCCCTCCAAGCCCTGGGCAGCGAGGGCCAGCACGCTGCCGACCGTAACCGCGCGGATGTTGCGAGCAGGACGCAGGCAGATTGCCTCGACCCGACCGTCGTGAGGGAACTGCCGGGAGAGTTGTCTGAGATCCGTCATGGGCGGAATCATCGCATGGCGCGGGCAGCGGCCCCGCGCGACTCGGCTGGCCGGCGCGACCTGCATTGACCGGCCCGGCCCGACGGTGTATCACTGCGGTACTGCCGACGAGTCGCCCGGCAGGTTCCACAGTCCCATCCCAGACCACCAAGGAGTTGCCATGACTGCGTTCAATATCGTGCGCTTCCGGGTCAAACCAGGTCGTGAAGACGCGTTCATAGAAGCACACCGCCGGGCAAGCACCGACTTCAAGGGCTTCGTCCGCGGCGCGCTGGTCAAGACCGGCGATCGCGCCTTCTGTCTCATCGCCGAATGGGATTCGTTCGACAGCATCGTGGCGGCCCGGCCCCAGATGATCCAGGTTCTCGACAGTTTCCGGGCCGAACTCGAGGACCTCGGGAACGGCTTGGGCGTGACCGATCCAGTTTCCGGTAACGTCGTCCTGGAACTGAAGCAATGAGCGACGGTTGCGGGTGACTTGACACGTTGTCTGACCGGCCGCATCCGACAACAACGTTTCGGGGCAGCCGCTACCCCCTCAGCTGCCGGTCGTATTGGGAGCGCGCCAGGCCCGCTCGAACGGCAGTCTCCACGCTTGCGGGGCGATCAGCTGGTGGATCGACTTCGGTCCCCAAGAGCCCGGCTCGTAAAGCCGGACCGGCGGCGGTGCTTCGAGCAGCGGGGTCGATACCTCCCACAGTCGCTCGATACCTTCGGCGCTCGTGAACAGCGTATGGTCGCCACGCATCGCGTCGAGGATCAGGCGCTCGTAGGCCTCCAGAACCTCCCCGATGCGGCCGGTGTCGTGCATCGCGAACTGCAGACTCAGCTTGTCCAGTCGCATGCCGGGGCCGGGGCGCTTGCCGTAGAACGACAGCGATACCTTGGATTCGTCGGCCAGGTCGAAGGTCAGGTGATCCGGACCCTGGGCCCCAACCCCGGAACCTGGCGGGAACATGCTCTTGGGCGGCTCGCGGTAGGCGATCGAGATGATCCGCTGGCCCTGGGCCATATTCTTGCCGGTCCGCAGAAAGAACGGCACCCCGGCCCAGCGCCAGTTGTCGATCTGGCACTTCAGCGCGATCAAGGTCTCGGTATCGGACTCCGGGTCCACCCCCTCTTCGGCCCGGTAGCCGGTGTACTGGCCACGCACGACATCGCGTGGCTGCACCGGCAGCATGCTGCGAAAGACCTTGTTCTTCTCCTCGCTGATTGATTTCGGGTCGAGCGCCGTCGGCGCCTCCATCGCGGTGAAAGCAAGGATCTGGAACAAGTGCGTGACGACCATGTCGCGATAGGCGCCGATGGTCTCGTAGAAGCCGGCCCTCCGCCCGACGATCAGCGTCTCGGGTACGTCGATCTGGACATGATCGATGAAGTTGCGGTTCCAGATCGGCTCGAACAGTCCGTTGGCGAAACGGAACGCCAGTATGTTCTGTGCTGGTTCCTTTCCGAGGAAATGGTCGATCCGGAAGATCTGCTCCTCGCTGAACACCTCGTGCAACTGCGCGTTGAGCGACACAGCGCTGGCCTTGTCGGTGCCGAACGGCTTTTCCATGATGATTCGCGAGCGCTCGACCAGGCCGGCTTCACCGAGCATCCGGACCGCCGGCAGCGCCGCGCTCGGAGGCACGCTCAGATACAGCAAGCGCCGGCTCTCGCCGCCAACCGACTGCTCGGCACTTTCGACAGCAGCCCTGACCGCCGCCGGCCCGGCACCAAGCGGCACGTAATCGAGATCGCGGCTGAAATCGTCCCAGTC
>JBBRJB010000486.1:0-3045 GCA_038220085.1 Burkholderiales bacterium | reverse complement strand
GGGTAGACCCGGTAATCGTCGGCCTTCTCCTGCAACTTGCGACGCTCCACCTCGAGGTCGGCACTGCTCACCTGCGAGGCGAGACCGGGAGTCGTCGACAGCGTGGTTTTCGGGCTCCCGATCAGCACACCGAGGTCGGCGAACATGCCCCAACCCTTGGCTGCAGGGCCATGACCAAAGCCTATACCGAGATACGGCATCACGCTCGGCCATTCGATGGTCGCGTAGACCTTCTCGCCGACAGCGGAGTACGACCGGCCGTTGATGATCACGGTCTGGTCGCTGGTGCCGGTCGCGTCGATGCGCGAGCCATTGAAGTTCAGGCCTGCGGTCAGGCGAAAGGCGGACGGAGTCGGAAACCAGTCGCCATAGACTCCGGCGCTCTTGAGCTTGATGGTCGCGTCGTAGTCAATATCGGCCGACTTGAAGCTGTAATCCAGGCGGCCGTAGTTGAGTTCACCCCGCAAGCCGACGGACTCGGAAACCGCCCGGCCTGCGCCGACGCCGACGCCATCACTGCCGATGTTCGCGTAGAGTCCGGTGGCACCGGCGGACCCGACGGCACCGGCCATCGCAAGGATCGTGATCAGGTGTCTCATGGAAATCCAGGAAAAGTGAAAGCGGACGCAGTCTAGCCTGCGACAGGGTACTGCACACTTTCAGCCGTCAGCCGACCGGATCCGGGCGACGAACGGGCCGGACAACGAAAGCGCGTGGCCCCTTCCCATCCTCCGACAAACTCTCCTAGAGCGACTTGCTCACGAAGGACTTGACACCGCAGGCATTGCGCCAGGGCACCTTGATGAACGTCAGTTCGACGCCCATGCCGTTTCGGGCGAACAGTTGGGTTTCCACGATCGAATCCCTGCCTTCCAGACGCCGCTCGCGCCGCAGGTAGTTCCAGCCCATCTTGCCGAGTTCGGCGCGATGCCCGGCGGAGGGCGAAGCCAGTTCGTCGAACCGGGCGCAGTCGAATCGGGTGGCGTTGGATTCGACCAGCAACAGGCCGTCGCGGCTGGTGGCGTAGTACGCCCTGGCAAACCCGTTGCTGGTCGTCGGCACGAAAGCGACGCAATCCGGACTGGTGACCGAAACGAAGTCGGTTACGCATTTTGCGGAAAAGCCTGCGCTGGGCCGCACGTGCTTGCTCGCCTTGAGCATGGCCACCGGACTGCCCCAGCGAAAGCCGGCGATTTCGGGTTCACTGGTCTGCGCAAGAACCTCGCCGACAGCCTTGGCCACCGGGTCAGCGCGCGGCAGATCCGAGGCGCAGGCGCCATACGCAGCGCCTGCCAGGATCCACAGCAGCGCAAAGCGGCCAGCTTTCCCGAATCTCATCATCCTTCCTCTTCAATTCTGGAACAGCACAGCCAGTCTGTAAGCAGGGCCGGTTGATCCAGGAGCCTGCCGGACTATGAATCCGGGTCCTGATTCACACTCTGACAGACTCCTGGGCCCTGTTGCCGGCGGCACCATGAATGGAACGACCCTGCCGACGAGTGGTCAGTCAAGTGCGCTCCCGCGCAACGGCATCGGTTTCCCTGCAATGCGTTAATATCGACGCGCGTTCGAATGCTGGCGACTACCCTCACCGTCATCGCCGCATCATCCGGAACGAGGGCGCTACCCGCGCCTGAATCCAGACCCAGTCACGGAGCGCATGACACGATCGAGCGCGGAGACCTGAACGATGAACTCTCAAGATTCGAGGCGCGGACCCCTGCGCCTGCATGTGCCCGAGCCCACTGGACGGCCCGGCCACCATACCGACTTCTCCTATCTTCACCTCTCCGGCGCCGGCGAAGTCCGCAGACCGCCGGTGGACGTCGCCCCGGTGGCCACGGGCGACCTGGCCTACACGCTGGTACGGGTGCTCAGCGAGGAGGGAGAAGCCCTGGGTCCGTGGAATCCGCAACTGTCGCCGGACCTGCTGCGCAAGGGCCTGCGGGCGATGATGAAGACCCGGATCTTCGATTCCCGGATGCTGATCGCGCAGCGGCAGAAGAAGATGTCGTTCTACATTCAGAGCCTCGGCGAGGAAGCGATCGGTGCGGCCCACGCGCTCGCTCTGAATGTCGACGACATGTGCTTTCCCACCTATCGCCAGCAGAGCATCCTGATGGCGCGCGACGTGCCGCTGGTGGAGATGATCTGCCAGCTGATGTCCAATGAACGCGACCCGCTCAAGGGCCGGCAATTGCCGGTGATGTACTCGGTGAGGCGCGCCGGCTTCTTCACGATCTCCGGCAATCTTGCGACCCAGTTCATCCAGGCGGTGGGATGGGCGATGGCCTGCGCAATCAAGGGCGACACCAAGATCGCCTCGGCCTGGATCGGCGACGGCGCCACCGCGGAGGCGGATTTCCACACGGCGCTGACCTTCGCCCACGTCTACCGGGCGCCGGTGATACTGAACGTCGTCAACAACCAGTGGGCGATCTCGACTTTCCAGGCCATTGCCGGCGGCGAGGCCACCACGTTCGCGGCCCGCGGCGTCGGTTGCGGCATCGCCTCGCTGCGGGTGGACGGCAACGATTTCCTCGCCGTCTATTCGGCTTCCGCCTGGGCGGCGGAGCGCGCTCGCAACAACCTGGGCCCGACGCTGATCGAATGGATCACCTACCGCGGCGGCCCGCACTCGACCTCGGACGATCCCTCCAAGTACCGGCCGGCGGACGACTGGTCGAAGTTCCCGCTGGGCGATCCGCTGGCGCGACTCAAGCAACACCTGATCCGCATCGGGGAATGGTCCGAGGAGCGGCACCAGGAAGCGCAAAAAGAGATCGAAGCGACGATCGCGGCTGCGCAGAAGGAGGCCGAGCAGTACGGCACCCTGGCCAGTGGCTACATGCCGAGCTCCGCCGAGATGTTCGAGGATGTGTACAAGGAAATGCCGGCGCATCTGCGCCGCCAGCGCCAGGAGCTCGGCACTTGAAGTTCCCCCAACAGAGGCTCCCCCTGAAGCACCTTCGGCGCCTCCCCCCAGGGGGCGCCGCCCGCGGGCCCGCGGAGCCGGCTCCCCGGCGGCGGGTTGGCGGGGGGGCG
>JBBRJB010000485.1:0-3050 GCA_038220085.1 Burkholderiales bacterium | reverse complement strand
CGGCCCGCAAGCCGTGCTGGATGCTCTCGAAGAGATGAACGTCGTCGTGGGCGACCAGCGACATCGGCGAAAAGACCAGGCGGTTGTAGCTCATCGACCGCTCGAGCAGCAGATCGGGTGCGCCGACGACGCGAAAGCTCCAGGCTTCCACCAGCGTGCGATCCACCGCCAGGGGGCGGATCACGCGGATCGCCTGCGGCGATCCCTTTACCGACAGGCTGGGGAAGAACACCGAGTTCTGCGGCGAGCGCTCCAGGATGGCCGCGGCCCGTTCGGCGCCATGCGCCTTCCGCAGCGCCTCTTCGTACTCGGGTAGCTGGGCGTAGCCGGAGTGGATACTGAAATTGACGCCCAGCACGCTGTGACCGTTGGGATAGGTGCGCCCGCCCATCCGGTCGAAGAAGTCGTAGCTCGATCCGAACGGCAGGATCTGCTCCATCGCCATCGGCTTGGGCTCGTCCGGCGCATGTCCTTGCCAGAGAGCGCCGGCGGCTCTCGTGGCCGATTCGTGCGCCGAGATCGGATGGACGGTGTCGTTGATGTTCTCTACGTACATCTTCCAGTTGCAGTGGATGACGTTGCGCAGGACGCCGCCTTTCGCCTGCAACCGGCCGACCGGCGATCGGTCCACCATGTTGTCGATGGCGTGCAGCACGCCGCCGAAGTAGGACTCGAAGTCGGGGCCCGAGTCCGAAAGTCTCACGAAGACGAAATCGCGATAGCAGGCCACATTCGCCAGCGCAACCATTCCCTGCCCGGACTGGCAGGCCCTCAGGCCGGTGCCCTCGTAGCCCGCCTTGAGCGGCAACGCCAGGGGGGCGCCGTCGAGCCGGTAAGTCCAGGCGTGATACGGGCAGCGAAAGAAGCGACCGGTGTTGCCGCACTCGTCGGTCACGAGCCGCGTGCCCTTGTGGGCGCAGCGGTTGTAGAGGACCCGCACCGAGGCGTCCGGCTGCCGCACCATCACCAGCGGGCGTCCGGCGATGTCCATCGTGCAGTAGTCGCCGGCATCGGGAATCTGGCTGGCATGCCCGACGTACTGCCAGGTGTTCGCGAAGAAGCGCTCCTGCTCCAGAACAAACAGCTCTTCGCTCAGGTACAGGTCGCGATGCACACGGTCGTCACGGACCAGCGCTTCGATCGCCCGAGGATCGCTGCGGTAGGCGCTCATCCATCCGTCCGATTTCGGTTCACACCAGTTGGCACGGCTAATCCCATTACAAATGAATTGTTTAGGAGTCAACGAATGCTAGCGGGCTGCCGCCGGTATGACAAGCACAAGTTAGGCTCGCCCGGCCGCGAGCCGCCGCTTCAGAGCGCGAGGCTCCCCACGCTGCTACCGCCGCACACGTACAGCACCTGGCCGGTGACAAAACCGTTGGCCGGATCGGCGAAGAACCGCACCGCGCGCGCGACGTCGTCGGCTTCACCGAGACGCCGCACCGGCATCGACGCTGCCAGCGCGCGCTCGCGCTCACTGCCGGCCTCGATCACATCGTGGAACATGTCGGTGCGTATCGGCCCGGGGGCCACCACGTTCACCGTGATGCCTTCGGGGGCCAGTTCCAGCGCCCAGGTGCGGGCCATGCCCAGCATCCCGGCCTTGGTGGCAGAGTAACTGGTGCGCGTGGCCAACCCGAGGGCGGCCCGCGAGGAGAGCAGGACCACACGCCCGAACCGCGCCGCCCGCATGGCCGGCAGTGCCGCCTGCACCAGCTGAACCGCACAGCCCAGGTGCAGGTCGACCAGCGCATCGAGATCGGACAACTTGACCTCCGGCAGCAACGCGGCGCGAATGACTCCCGCGTTGTGCACCACCGTGGTGATGTCGAAGCGCCTCGTCAACTCAAGGACCGCATCGGCGGTGGCGCTGCGATCGGTCAGGTCGACCTCGATGCTGTGCATTCCCGCGTCTTCAATGTCGCAGCGGCGCCGGGCGAGCGAGACGACCTGGTAGCCTTGCGCAAGCAAGTCCTCGCAGATGGCCTTACCGATGCCGGCGCTGCCGCCGGTGACCGCAGCGACGCGGCCCTTGCCGGCATCCGGCGCAACCTGTGACCTGCCGCTGCCTTCACCCTTCATGCGCCGCCCTCCACCAGCGCCAGCACCCGCAGCGGGCTGCCGCTGCCGCGCTCGATCTTGAGTGGCGGACAGATCAGCACTGCGCCAGTGGCCGGCAACAGGTCGAGGTTGCTCAGACACTGCAGGCCATAGCGGCCCGCACCATGCATCAGGTAGTGGCACGGATAAGGCGGCCGCAGGTGAAAGCCCTGGCCGGCGTCGGTGCCGATCGCCTCGGACCCGAAACCCAGGACGTCGCGCTCCTCGATCAGGAACCGGACCGCCTCCGCGCTCGGACCCGGGGTGTGCTGACCGGTTTCGTCGAAGTTCTGGTACTCCTGCGGATCCTGCCGCTTGGACCAGTCGGTGTGCATGAGCACCCACGCGCCCTTGCCGATGCGGCCGTGGTGCGCTTCGAATTGCTCGATGTCTTCAACCGACATCAGGTAGTCGGGGTCGGCCTTGGCCTGTGCGGTGCAGTCGATCACGCAGGCGGGCGCGACGAAGTGCTGGACCGTGATCGTGTCCACCGAGTTGTTGGCGAGGTCGCGGCCGGATATCCAGTGGATCGGTGCGTCGAAATGGGTACCGGTGTGCTCGCCGCAGGAGAAGTTGTTCCAGTACCAGCCCGGACCGCGCTCGTCGTACTTGGACACCTCCTCGATCCGGAATGGCCAGCACTGGCCCATTTCGGGCGGCAGCGCGATCTGCGGAAACTCGGGCGTCAGCGTCTGGGTCAGGTCGACGACGCGGATGCGACCGCCGGCCATGGCACCGACCAGCGCCGCGAGGACTCCTCCACCGGCGCCGGGCGCCGGCGCAGTCCCCGCCCCCGTGGCCGTCGCCCGGGTCTTCGAGATCGCAGGGGTCGGATCTCTCGTCATACTTGTGGTCGTATTTCTGGTCATATGCGTTCCTTGGTTCAGCCGCCCCCGGCGGCGAGTTCCCGTTCGAGAACCTTGGGATTGTCGCGCCAGCGCTCCAGCCAT